>CAIMMA010000240.1 GCA_903842475.1 uncultured bacterium | reverse complement strand
GGTTGTCGATGGGGTCGCCACTATTACCCTGTTTAAAGAAGACCCGATGCGACAGGAGGCCGCCGACAAACAATTACGCGCCATCGACGGGGTGCAGCGGGTGACGGTTGTGATCAAGCCCGCGCACACCGAAAAGCCGGGAGCCATCGCCGGGCTGCTGGGGATCACCGGTGAAACCAAAGTCTTTCCCACCGGGGATCTGTTCCGGCCCCTCATCGCCGACCCGAAGCAGCCGCAGTTCTTTGTCGGCGTCACCAGCTTTAACTCCGCGGATACCGACTACATCATGGCCGCGGTCGGCTTCGGCGAGACCTTTGGCCTCTACCGATTCTTCGGCAGCAAGGAGGGCAACGGCCTGCAGCTCAGCCTTGAGGCGGGGGTGTTTGCCCAGTTTGATCTGGAAAGCGAATCCTCCGACTTGATCAACGCCGATTATACCATCGGGTTTCCGCTTACCTACCGGTTTGATGACAATTCCCTTCGTTTTCGTCTCTACCACCAGAGCTCGCATCTGGGGGATGAGTTGCTGCTGGGGACGAATCCCCCGGATCGGATGAATCTCAGTTATGAAGCCCTGGAACTCATTTATTCCCGCGAATGGCGAGGCTTTCGAGTGTACGGCGGCGGTGAGTACCTGGTCCACAAGGAACCGGACGATCTTAAACCGTTGATCGCCCACGGCGGCCTTGAATATCGCGGCAGCGAGCCGCTCTTGTGGGGCGGCAGATTTCTTACCGGGGTGGATCTGAAGAGCATGGAAGAGCATGATTATACCATCGATACCAGTATCAAGGCCGGCCTCGAGTTCGGCAACCCCAATCCGGGGCAGCGTCGTCTGCGCGTCATGGCCGAATGGTACGATGGCTATGATCCGCACGGCCAGTTTTACAACAACAAGGTCGAATACTACGGTTTGGGCGTGTCGCTGGGATTCTGAGACTACTCCAGGTTGTTAAAAACGAAATGGATGTATGCATACAACTATGATCCTGCTCAGAGCCATCCTCATCGTGCTTCCTGAAAAGCAGAAAGAGGTATTTCAAACCCTGCTTTCATTGATTGAGCCCCATGGCAAGGCGAAGGGTTGCCTGAGCTATGAAATCTTCAATGATATCGAAGATGGCAATGTGTTTAATCTGATTTCTGCATGGGAAGCCCGCCAACATCTGGACAATCACCTCAAGTCGGCCAAGTTCACTGTTTTGCTCGGCATCAGGAGTCTGCTCAGCGAACCTTTGAAAATACAGATTATTACGACGGCGGTTGTTGAAGGTATGGAGGCTGTCCGTTCGGTGCGGAGAAAATGATGGGTTTTCCTGTTTATGTGGAGAAGCGTCTGCTGGCCAGGCACTTTGTTTCCTTTTGTAAAGGTGTTGATGCGGTGCATGCTGTTGGTATCGTCTTTAACCAAATTACCCCCTCGCCGGTTGTTGAACCGGAAACTAGTACTTGAGGTTAAGGCTATGGCAGATCCAACTGTCGAAAACCAACTGCGTCTCGCCAATACTGCACTCAATCACCGCATTGCGGTATTGGAACATGGGTTGCTGGAAAAAGATAAAAACCATAAAGACTTGGAAGGGGCGAGCGTGGAGGCGCTGCAAGAATCCGAGGTTCGCTATCGACGGCTTTTTGAATCAGCCCAGGACGGTATTTTGATTCTCGATGCCGAAACCGGCAAAGTGGTAGACGTCAATCCGTACCTGCTGCAGTTGCTCGGCTTTTCGTATGAAGAATTATGCGGACAATATATATGGGAGCTCGGAGTATTCAGAGACATCGCCGCTTCCAAGGACGCTTTCAGTACTCTGCAGGATAACGAATACATCCGTTACGAGGACTTGCCGTTGGAAACCAAAAAGAGCCAGTCCATTGCCGTGGAGTTTGTCAGCAATGTGTACCTCGTGGATGAGAGTAAAGTAATTCAGTGCAATATTCGTGATATCACCGCGCGCAAGCGAGCGGAGGCCGAGCGTAAGCGTTTGCTGGCGGCCATTGAGCAG
>CAIMMA010000239.1 GCA_903842475.1 uncultured bacterium | reverse complement strand
CATAAATGCACGGAGCTCTGTTTCGCCCCGAATGTTGACCCTGCAGGTCGCAAACCAGATCCGGATCAGTCCGGCAGCAAGCCGGGGCACCACCGCCAGCGAACATCTGTACAATATATCAGCCAACGGCCAACTCCAACATTTTCAACTCCCTGATTCGATCCCGGTAGGCGGCGGCCTCTTCAAAAGCCAGCTTACCGGCAGCCTCTTGCATTTTCTTTTCCAGATCGACAATCTCACGGTGGAGTTCATCGACGCTGTGATACACAATTTCGGGTTCGGCGGTGGCATAGGCACCCGCCTGGCCAGCGGTTTCACCGGCGCCCGGCCAACCGGAGGCCTTGAGGTGCTGGGCCATGGAATCCTTGATTTCCGAGATAATCGTCTGCGGGGTGATGCCATGCGCCTGGTTGTAGCTGTCCTGAATGGCACGCCGCCGATTGGTTTCATCGATGGTGTACTGCATCGACCGGGTGATCTGATCGGCATAGAGAATCACCGTGCCGTCGGCATTGCGGGCTGCTCGGCCGCAGGTCTGCACCAGGGACCGTTCGGAACGCAGAAACCCTTCCTTGTCGGCATCGAGCACCGCCACCAGCGATACCTCGGGAATATCCAACCCCTCCCTGAGCAGATTGATGCCGACCAGCACATCATAGTGCCGGTGGCGAAGCTCGCGGATCAGCTCCACCCGTTCCAGGGTTTTAACATCGGAGTGCAGGTAACGGACCCGGATCCCCAACCCCTCGTAGTACTGGGTCAGATCCTCGGCCATACGTTTGGTCAGGGTGGTCACCAGCACCGCTTCGTTGCGGGCGGTGCGCAGGCGGATTTCTTCGAGGAGATCATCGACCTGGGTGGCGGCCGGCCGCACCTCGATGCGGGGATCGAGCAGGCCGGTCGGCCGGATCAGCTGCTCAACCAGGTGATCACCGGCTTTGGCAAGTTCATAGGTGCCGGGAGTAGCGGAAACATAGACCACCTGGCCAATCCGCTGCTCGAATTCATCAAAACGCAGCGGCCGGTTGTCCAGGGCCGAGGGCAGGCGAAAGCCGAAATCCACCAGGGTCTGCTTGCGTGACCGGTCACCGTTGTACATGCCGCCGACCTGGGGCACGGCGATGTGCGATTCATCGATCACCAGGAGATAATCATCGGGAAAATAATCGAGCAGGTTGGGCGGCGGCGCCCCTGGTTCCTTGCCGGTGAGGTGACGGCTGTAGTTTTCAATCCCGTTGCAGTAGCCGAGCTCATCGATCATTTCCAGGTCGAACATGGTCCGCTGTTCCAATCGCTGCGCCTCGACCAGCCGGTTGGCGGCCTGCAGTTCGGTTAAGCGCAACTGTAACTCTTCCTGAATGGATTGCTTGGCTTTTTTGAGATTTTCCTGGCTGGTTACATGGTGACTGCCGGGAAACACGGCCATCTCGTCCACATCCTGCACCACCACCCCGCGCAGGGGATCGATGATGGCAATGGCCTCGATGGTGTCGCCGAAAAACTCCACCCGCAGCGCATGCTCCTCCTCGTGCACGGGAAAGATGTCGATCACATCGCCCCGGACCCGAAAGGTGCCGCGGTGAAACGAATAATCGTTACGTTCGTAGAGCATGAAGACCAAACGACGCTGCACCTCTTCCATCGGATAGTCGGCCCCTGTTTGCAAAAAAAGGTGCATGTTTTTGTATTCATCCGGGCTACCGAGGCCATAGATGCAGGAGACCGAGGCCACGATCAGGACATCACGGCGGGTCAGCAGGGAGCGGGTCGCTGAATGCCGCATTTTGTCGATGGCATCGTTGATCGAGGAATCCTTCTCGATGTAAGTGTCGGAAGCCGGGATATAGGCCTCCGGTTGATAGTAATCGTAATAGGAGACGAAATATTCCACCGCATTATGGGGAAACAGTTCCCGGAATTCACCGAACAGTTGCGCCGCCAGGGTTTTGTTCGGGGCCATCACCAGGGTGGGCCGCTGGACCCGGGCCACCACCTGGGCCATGGTGAAGGTTTTACCCGAACCGGTAACGCCCAGCAGGATCTGGTCACGCACCCCGGCCTCAAGATCGGCAACCAGTCGCTCGATAGCGGCGGGCTGATCACCGGCCGGAGTGAAATCGGAGACAATCTCAAAGGGCTGAGCGCTGGAATAAGTGGGTGTCTGCACGGAGAGGAAAGGGAGCGTAGCTCTTTAAAAAATCAAAAAATGCGGCAGAAAACTCCTGGTCGAGTCGATCTGCTACGGTGAGCACAGGGTTGGCAAGGTCGGTACGGTGCCGCGGCTGCCGAAAAAAAAGCTTTCTTCGGCTTTCCGGCCAAGACCGTCCACGGCGTTGCCAAATGACGCAGGACGACAGGCAATATCTAAAAATCCATCACAAAACTGTACACCCCTTCTTCGAGATGACTCTGCACCTTCAAGCCGGAATGATTAAACACCGCCTGCATCCGCTCGTTTTCCCGCAGCACCTCGGCGGTAAAACCGGCGATGCCGTTGCGCTTGGCAATTTTAATCAGATGCTGGAAAACAAAGGTACCCAGCCCCTTGCCCTGCCAACCGTCGCGGACCACAAAAGCGACTTCTGCCAGATTAGTCTTTTCGTTGAGGTAGTAGGTGCCGACCGCGACGATCTGTTCGCCATGCGCTTCGGGGATGGTGCCCACCACCGCCACGTCCCGGCGATGATCGATGTAGACGAAATCCTGAATCTGACGCGGGGTAAACCGCTGCTGGTGACTCATGAACCGGTAATAAATGGTCTCTTGGCTGAGACTGTGGACCAGGTCGCGCATATGCGGCTCATCGGTGGGCAGGATGGAACGGAAATCGACCTCGATACCGTCCTGCATCAAAAACGATGCCCGGATCGACGCTTCCACCGGCGTCATGAAACGATTGCTGAAGCGGGCCAGGCCGGGACGCAGATATTTGGCGGCCACCGCATCGCGGAACAGTTGTTCCCGGAAATCGGGATGGGCAATGGAAATCAGCGCCATGACCCGCTCCTGGATCGATTTGCCGTGCAGATAGGCGACACCGTGCTCGGTGACCACATAGTGGACGCTGCCGCGGTTGATGACCACCCCGGACCCGGGTTGCAGCGTGCAGACAATCCGCGACTGGTCGCCTTCTCTATTGAGTGAAGGCAGGGTAATGATCGCCCGCCCGGACTCGGACCTGGAAGCGCCGCGGTTGAAGTCGATCTGGCCGCCGATTCCCGAGTAGAAGCGGCCGCCCATTGAATCCGAACACACCTGGCCGGTGAGATCGATTTCAAGGGCCATGTTGACCGCCACCATCCGTTTATGCTTGCCGATGACATTGGGATCGTTGATGTATTCCGTTGGCCGAAAACTGAACAGCGGGTTATCGTTGATGTAATCGTAGAGTTTCTTGGTCCCCATGCAGAAGCTGGCGGTGATTTTGCCTTTGTCGATGGACTTCATCGCCCCGGTCACCGCCCCGGATTCGATCAGGGGAATGATGGAATCGGAAATCATCTCGGTGTGAAATCCAATGTCCTTCCGATCCTTGAGAAACTCCATCACCACCTGGGGAATGCGTCCGAAGCCGGGAACCCTTCCCAGCCCCAGCTCGATGGTCGATCCATTGGGGATCAGCGCGGCCACGATTTGAGCGATCTTGCGACTGATCTCGTCGGGTTGATGCAGCTCCCGCTCGAGAATCGGTCGGTCCACCGGCACCAGCAGATCGAGATCATTGACATCGACCTGGGTATCCCCATGGGTCCAGGGCATGTTAGGATTGACCTCGGCAATGACCAGCGAGGCGTTTTCAATGGCGCTGCGGGTAATATCGACCGATATGCCCAGGCTGACCCGGCCATGGATATTGGGCGGAGTCACCTGGATCAGGGCGATATCGATGGGCAGGCTACCGGAATTGAACAGTTGGGGCACGTCGGACAAGAGGATCGGGGTGTAGTCGCCAAACCCCTCCTGGATGACGTCGCGAATATTGGAGCTGATGAAAAAAGAGTTGATCGCAAAACTTTCCGACATCTTCTTGTCAGCATAAGGGGCGTCGCCTTTGGTGATCAACTGGATGATTTCGACGTTGGATACCGAGCGAGCCCGTCCGGTCATGGCACCGATCAGTTCCTGCGGCGCGCCGCAACCTGTACCGATGAACACCCGGTGCCCTGACTTCAGATGACTCAGCTCCTGGGTCGGGGTGGCGATCATATCGTTATAGGTTTCCTGCCAGTCCTTCTCGTATTCCATGGTCATCCCTTATTGGTTCGGTAAAAAAACAAAATCATACGGCTTACCTTTCGTCAAGCAGCGGCGCAAAGGTCATGCTGGCGTCGACCACCACCGGCTCGTTGCCGATTTCGCCGACGATCAGCGGATTGATTTCCAGGTCGAGAATCTGGGGAAAATCGGTGGTCAACTGACTGATGCGCTGCAGGGCCACGGCGATGGCGTGGATATCGACCTCCTTGAGGCCGCGTTTACCTTGGAGGAGTTCATAGGAACGGGTCGACTGGAGCATCAGCACCGCCTCGTTCTCGGTGATCGGGGCAAGATGGAAGGTGACGTCCTTCATTACCTCGACGAAGATGCCGCCCAGACCGAACATCAGCATGGGACCGAACTGGGGATCACGGGTCATGCCGATGATCACCTCCAGTCCCTTTTCGGCCATCTTTTCTACGTAAATACCGCCGATGATGGCATTGGGAGCATGTTTGTTGATCCGCAACATCATCAGATCAAAGGCGTCGGCCACTTCCTGGGCCGAGCCGAGATTGAGCCGAACCCCGCCGAGATCGGATTTATGGACGATGCTGGGCGAGATAATTTTGAGCGCCACGGGAAACCCGATGAAACGAGCGATCTCCACTGCCTCCTCGGGCGTGGAGGTCAGCTTTCCTTCCAAAGTATGAAAGCCGTAGGCCTTGAGAATATCTTTTGATTTCACCTCGCCCAGTCGCAATCGGTTGGTCCGCTGGCGCCGGGCAATGGTCCGCTCCACCCTGCGGCGATTGACCGGGAAACGAACCACATGGCGAGCTGGTCGGATTTTCCAGACCCCGTAGTCATGCATGGCCTTGAGCGCGCCCACGGCCCGCTCCGGTGAATCGTAAAACGGCAGGCCGGCGGCGGCCAGTTCCTTGCGCGGCGGCATAATGTCGCTGCCCCCGAGAAAAGAGGCCAGCACCGGGGTGGTCTCGTCGAGATGCGCCACAATGGCCCGGACCGTGGCTGCGGGCTCGGTCATGTATTGGGGAGCCAGCACCACCAGAATGGCGTCGATGGCCTCGTCGGCCACGGCGATGTCAATGGCGGCGGCATAATGGCGCGGTTCGGCATCGGCGGAAATATCGATGGGGTTGTCGATGAAAGCGGCCGGGGGTAATTGGGCGCGCAGTTGCGCCGCCAAGGGTCCGCTCAAAGGGGTGACACTCATTCCCGCCTTTTCAACGGCATCGGCGGCCATGGTCCCGGAGCCGCCGGAATTGGTGATAATCAGGACCCGGTTGCCCTTGGGCGTGGGTTGCAGGGCCAAGGCCGAGGCATAGTCGAACAGTGCCTCGAAGCTGTCGGCCCGACAGATTCCCGCCCGCTTGAAGGCGGCACCGTAGGCCGTATCCTTGCCTGCCAGGACGCCGGTGTGATTGGACGCGGCCCTGGAGCCGGCGGCGGTGGTCCCGGCCTTGAGGATGACCACCGGTTTTCGGCTGCTGGCTTCTTCCGCCGCTTTAACGAACTTGTCGCCGTCGCTGATGTCCTCCAGATAGCCGACAATCACTTTGGTGGCTTCGTCATGGGCCAGGGCCGAGAGGATGTCGACTTCGGTGATATCCGCCTTGTTGCCGATGGAAACCGCTTTGGAAACTCCGAGTTCGCGTTCCTCGGCGATATCCATCATCGCGGTGCACAGGGCGCCGGACTGGGAAAAGATCGCCAACTGTCCCGCTTGCGGCAATCTTTTGGAAAAAGAGGCGTTGAGGTTGATGGCGGTGTTGATCACCCCCAGACAGTTGGGGCCGAGCAGTCGAACTCCGCCTTTACGGCAGATCTCGATTAACTCGTCTTCAATGGCTTTTCCCTGGGGACCGCTTTCCTTGAATCCCGAGGCCACGACCACGATGGCTCCGGCTTTTTTCTTGACCGCTTCACGGGCCGCGGCCGGCACCATCTCCGCCGGCACGGCGATCACCACCATGTCGATCGGCTCGGGATAGTCGGCTATCTGCGGATAGACCTTGAGACCAAACAATTCCCCGCCGGCCGAGTTGACCGGAATGATAGGCCCTTGGAAGCCACTCTTCACCAGGTTGCTCACCGTGTCGTAGCCAACCTTGCCCACGGTTTTTGAAGCCCCGATCACCGCGATCGCCCGGGGAGAAAAAAGCTTATCCAACATAACCACCTCGTTTATACAGTTGTCTCGGGAACATGAATGGTGAAACCGGCGGCCTCAAGCGTTTTGTATACGGACCGGACATTGTAGGTCTTAATGCGCAGATAGATCATCGGCTTGCTTTTGCAGGAACCATCCGACCTGACCAACCTGGTAAACTCAACCTGTTTTTCTTCAAGTAATTTCACAAGCTTACTCAATACCTGGGGGGCATTGTCATCTTCAATCGAAATCAAAACCGATCCTTTTTCCCCAAGTCCGAACAGGCAACGATAGGCTTTCATCAGGTCGCCCATGGAAAAAATCCCGATCACCCGCTCTTCTTCATCAATCACCGGCATGGCGCCAATCTTCCGCGATTGAAAAATCAACAGCGCGTCGTCAAGCGTCGAAAAAGGCGACAGATGAAGGCAGTCACGGGTCATTAAAAAAGATATCGGGGTGTTTTTCACCTTTTCCTCGACGTTTTGCCGTTCCCTGCTGCGGGCCACCGAACTGGGCCTGGCTGAGCGCAGATCGCGGTCGGAAAGAATCCCCAGAAGCAGACCACTGTCATCGACCACCGGCAAATGCCTGAAGTTATATTGTTCCAGGAGGTCTATTGCCTCTGCTACGGTCTGATCCGGGGTGACCGTGATCGGCGGTGCGGTCATATGATAGCGTATGAACATCCCAGTCCTCCCTGAATCCCATCGGTATCACTGATTGCAATCATTTGTTCTTCTCCATGAGCCCTGCAAGATAGGCCTCAACACAAATTCCAAGTTTTTCAAGACAATAGCCGCCCTCAAGAATGGATAGCACCCGCCCTTCGGTATACTCAAGGGCGAGTTCCATGATAAAATTGCCAATCTGACGGTATAAATCGACGGTGAAAAGCAGGCCTGACATGTCATCTTGCCGGTGGGCATCAAAACCCGCAGCGATGACCAGGGCATCGGGCTGGAACGTATCCAGAAAGCTCCTGATTTTCGGGAAGAGTCGCAGCACTTGATCGGCCCCGGCGCCAGGAGCCAACGGCAAATTTAAAATAGTGCCTTTGCCTGCACCGAGCCCGCGATCCTCGGCCCAACCAGTGCCGGGATAGCTGAAACTGGGATGCTCATGGATGGAAATATAGGCGGTCCCGGCCTCTTCTTCAAAGGCGGTCTGGATGCCATTGCCATGGTGGGCATCAAAATCAAACACGCAGACCCGGGGCCGGTGGTATTCCTGCTGCCAATAGCGGGCGGCAATCACGCAGTTATTGAAAAAACAAAATCCAAAAGGCATGTTGGGTTCGGCATGGTGCCCGGGCGGGCGGGTCTGACAAAAAACCACCGAACCCGGTTCCTGCTCAACAACATCGACCCCGACCAGGCCGCTACCGGCCGAAAGGGTGGCGATTTCATACGAATCATAACAGACCTGATTGTCCGGGTGATCGATATAGGTACGGCCGGAGAGCACGGATTCCTCGAAACGGAACAGCCAACCTTCGGTATGAAAAGAAAGCAATTGCGAACGAAGGGCCGGTCTGGGCGGAAGATACCGAATCTGATCGGCCAGATACCCGGCTGTAAGCCGGTCGGTGATAACCTGCATGCGGTCGGGCACTTCCGGGTGCTCGCCCCCTCCGGTATCATGCCGGTTGAACGACGGGTCGGTGATGATGGTAATGCCTGACTTATTTTCCATTTCCATTGCGACAGGGCAAACAACCGAAGCGACCGAAGTCCTTCCCGGTTGAAGAGAATTATTTTTGAGAGTCGGCAAACATTACCTTATTATCTGTTAAAAATGGAAGGATTAAACGAAAGAGCTCCCCGCAAAAAGTACCATCAGATTTTCTGCAGCGAGCAGGATTGTGACGGCCTCTGAATATCGTTTCAAGAACGCTCCCGAAACAGCAAACATTTCCTGCCCAGGTCCCACCGCTATCCTGATAACTATTCCTTATTGTCACTCGACACCAATCCTGTTAACAAGTATCTGTACCCAACATTACTTTTCCCATGGCGGTGTCACGATGACTATCAGAGAACAACTGGCCATACCCCGACAGCAACCGCGCGAACTCGATCCGGTCGATCGACTCGATAATTTCGATGAAGTATCGAAGGGGTTTGACGAAGCAACGGCACTAATTGAGGCGCAGCGGTGCCTCCAATGCCGCAAACCCCTGTGCGTGATGGGCTGCCCGATCGGCAACGACATTCCCCGGTTCATCGAACTGCTGCGGCAGCAAAAGTTTGAGCAGGCGTACTGGACCATCCGGGAGACCAGTTCCATGCCGTCGATCTGCTCCCGGGTCTGCCCCCACGAATTCCAATGTGAAGGCGCCTGCATCCGCGGTAAAAAAGATCAACCGGTGGCCATTGGCCTGCTCGAGCGCTTTCTCGCCGACTGGATGATCATCAACGGCAAAAACCTGTCGCCGCGCTGTGCTCCGCGCAATGGTATCAAGGTGGCGGTCATCGGCTCCGGACCGGCGGGAATCACCGTGGCCCATGCCCTTGCCCACAAGGGCTACAGCTGCACGGTGTTTGAATCGCTCCCGGTTTTCGGCGGCATGCTCAGTGTCGGCATCCCAAACTACCGACTCCCTCGCAACATTATCGGCGCCGAACTGTACGCCCTGCAGCAGTGCGGGGTCAACGTCAAGACCGGCATCACCGTGGGAACCGACCTGACCCTTTCAGAACTGCGTGAGCAAGGATACGCCTCGGTTTTCCTGGGGATCGGCGCCTATGAAAGCCGCAGGCTCGGCATAGAAGGTGAAATCGACACCCAGGGAGTGATGTCGGGCATCGATTATTTAGCACAGGTACTCACCGGACGGGAGGTGGCTCTGGGCGACCGGGTGGTGGTGGTTGGCGGCGGCAACGTGGCCATCGACGCGGCCAGGGTGGCGCTGCGCTCGGGCTGGAAAGAGGTCACCATCCTCTATCGTCGCACCCGCGAGGAAATGCCGGCCTCTGCGGTCGAGGTCCACCATGTGGAACAGGAAGGCGTCCGTTTGGAGTTTCTGGTGGCCCCGGTCAAAGTGCTGGCCAGCCAAGGCCGAATAACCGGGGTGGAATGCATCCGCATGCAACAAGGCGAACCGGATGGGTCGGGGCGGTGCAAACCCTTGGTGGTGGAAGGATCCAATTTCATCCTGGAAGCAGACGCCCTGGTCGCTGCGGTCGGCCAGAAAGTCATTCCGGTGCATGACCAAACGGTCCCAGTGGCGATCACCTCCAGGGGCACGTACGTGGTCGACCCGGTCACCCTGCAGACCAGCGTCGAATGGATCTTTGCCGGCGGCGACACCGTGCTCGGCCCCCAGACGGTGGCCAAGGCGGTCTGCCAGGGCCTGGATGCGGCGGAGTCGATGCACCGGTACATGCAGGGCCAAATCTGAAGGGTCTTTACTGTTCATCCCGGCATCCCCCGGACAGCGTGCCGGGGGAGAGTGCGGCTCAGTTGTAAGCTTCGCTGTAAATCCTGGTGTCAGGATAGTGTCGATCAAGATGGTGGGTCACGTCATGGATCATTGCCATGGAGCCGCAGAGGTAGAAATCGAAGGGGCCGCCCTGGAGGTCGGCTTGCAGATAGTCAGTGACATGGCCGTGAAAGAGCCCCGGCAGCGTAACGGAAGGCCGGTCTTTCCCGGAAAGACAGGGAATATATTGACAGGCCGCAGCGATCAATTCCTGCCGATGGAAAAGACCGTCTTCGTTGCGGGCACCGTGGAGCAGGTGAAATCCCCTGACCCCGTCGGCGGCCATGGCGATGAAAGGGGCTATGCCCACACCGGTTGCCACGAAATAGACCGGGCGATCCGTGGGGCGAAAGGTCAAGTACCCCTTGGCAGGCCCCATCTCCAAAACATCTCCGGGCACGATGTTTGCCAAAACAGTGCTCAGCGCACCCCCGGCGACCATCTTGATTAAAAACCGGAGTTCTTGCGCGTCAGGCGAGGCGATGAGCGTGTATTCCCGCTCCTCGCCTCGCACGCCCAGTGTTGCATATTGCCCAGCCAGCCACGTAAACCCCTGGGGACGGGTGCAGTATAATTCAAAGGTTTCTTCGTTTAACCAGATCCGCGAAAGCACCGTGGTCCGATAGAGCCGGGTGGTCGAATCCATTATTTTTTCCAGGTTTTGTCCGCGGTGCCCAACACCTGATTGAGATAACGCGCCAATACAAAAAGATAATCGGACAATCGATTGAGATACACCTGAATGGCGGCAAGCTCGTCGCTTTCCGTTGCCGAGGTTTCGATCAATTCGGTCAGACGCCGTTCGCAACGCCGGCACACGGTCCTGGCCACATGGGACCAGGCGGCCACCGGTTGGCCACCGGGCAGAATGAATTCCTTCAGCACCGGCAACACCTCGGACAGGGCATCGATTCGTCCCTCCAGATCCTTGGACACCGTTGCAGGCAGCGATGTCAGGTAGCCCATGGCTGAAGAATCAGGGGTTGTGGCAAGCCAGGCACCCGCCAGGAAAAGATTGGATTGAATCCCTTCGAAATCATCGCGGATGGCCTGTTCACCGGCGGGAAGATAGGCGGCGACAGCTCCCAGCACTGAATTCAATTCGTCAAGATCACCGTAAGCCTCAATGCGAATATGATGTTTAGCCACCCGTTCCCCTGAAAACAGACTTGTTTTCCCTTTATCACCGCCACCTGTGTACACCTTCATCCGCGCACTCCTTTGTTTGAATTGATCGGTACAGCGCAAGCCGCCATGCATCTGTCAAGGAAGTAAAAAATCATCGGAAAAAACCTGGCTTGCACCTGAAAAAA
The DNA here is from genome assembly GCA_903842475.1 of uncultured bacterium. Classification (GTDB taxonomy): domain Bacteria; phylum Desulfobacterota; class Desulfobulbia; order Desulfobulbales; family Desulfobulbaceae; genus Desulfobulbus. The sequence goes on along the minus strand of CAIMMA010000239.1, from coordinate 1,259 downwards.
AGGCGGTACCAGGTGATTTGTGGGGGGCTCGGCGGGTCTCAGACCGGCAAACACCTTGTGCCAGGCCGGAACTTTGGAGGTTCCCCACGATGAGAAAAAAAGCGCTCGTCAGATTGCAATGCCGGCACCTCCAGCCTTTTGTTGATAAAAACATATTGTTACACCAAATACGATATTGCCACAAGATCGTATACAGACCGATCACCGCTTGTTCGGGCGGCCAGGTCAGCAATGAACGACAAGCGACATTCCGGCATGTCACCAAAAAATCTGCAGCAGAGGATCTTCTTTAAAAATAGCTTTTTGCCAGCCCTAATTTATCTTATTATTTTAACGTTGAATGCTTGTAAATTTAGCTTCGCCGGACGTTGGAGCCGCTTTTTTTACTATTGACAAACCGACCGACTTAAAATAGGTAAACGCTAAATTTATATTATATAGTTTTAATCGGTTATTGGTTTTTTTGATGGTTACGCCGTTTGGTTGCATCGGAAAAAATCTGAATCCATCCTTAAACCTGCTCCATTAAACTCCGGGTGCAGGGTTGAATGAAAGAAAGAGGTAGTGTAAAAGAAAGCGTTAGCTGAAGGCTCTCCCCCCTTCCGGTGAGAAGGATTGGGCCGGTTTTTCCCTTGCCGATCATCACAATGGCAGTTGCCCTTTCATTACAAGAGCAGCGCCTGGGTCGAGCAAGTCATCTGTACATATCCCGAACTTTTCGGGATAGAACCATTTGAGGAAAATTAGCTTATTATATGGCGGACATGGTATTTATAACAGCAGTGGATTGTTTTCGATCGAGTCAGAAAGAAGACCGGTTAACTACGAGGTATTAATCTCGTTATTAACCGGTCTTTTTTTTTGTAAAGGGGGATCCTGGGAGCCATGAGGTGGCGACCAGGCAACAAAAAACACTTGTAAACAGGAAGAGGTAGCAAATTGGAAAACAGCGCTCAAATGTTCTGGACAGGTCTCTCACCCGATGATGCAAGAGAAGCACTTGTCAACAAAGATAAATCCATGCGAGACAAGCGGATGACCCTGAAGGAAGCGGTCTCCAGGTTTATCAAGAATGGGGACAACGTCGGCATCGGCGGCTTCGTCAACATTCGGCAGCCGGTTGCCATCACCCACGAAATGGTCCGGCAGGGATTTAAAGACCTGACCCTCTCCTTCCAATCAGCCGCCATGGCCCCGGAGATCCTCGCCGGCGCCATGATGATCAGACCCGACCATTGCTCGATCAAACGAGTCGAACT
>CAIMMA010000238.1 GCA_903842475.1 uncultured bacterium | reverse complement strand
GACCTGGTCCGCCAGGGGCGGCAGAACGAGATTCCGCTGTTTGCCGCCGGCGGTATCGGCAAGAACGGCAATGTCACCCAGAACGGCATGGCCCTGATCATGCTCGGTGCCTCCGGGGTCCATATCGGCAAATACATCATGCAAAGTGCCGCCGGTTGTCTCGGCAATGAGATGGGACGGTGCAATGTCTGCAATGTCGGCATCTGTCCCAAGGGGATCACCAGCCAGAACGAGAAACTGTTCCGGCGCCTGGATCCCGACGAGGTGGCCCAGCGGGTGGTCGATACCTTCATGTCCATTCGCACCGAGATGAAGAAGATCATGGCGCCGCTTGGCCGCTCCCAGAGCTTGCCCATCGGCATGTCCGATGCCCTGGGCGTTGACGACCAAGCCATCGCGGATCGGTTGCAGATTGATTACATCTGCTGACACAGGAATTCACCACCAGTACCCTGAAATATTATGAGCGAAGCAAAACATACCATACGCACTGTCCGCGGCAAGGATGCCAACAACCAGCGACTCTCCTCCAAGGTCTTTGAAGAGGAGGTCCGGTCCGCGGCCGCCGAGGCAGACGAACTGCTCCTCGAATCGTTTGGCCAGCACAACATCGGCCTGCGGCTCGGTTCGGTCGACCGGCCCCTGACCATCCGGGTCCAAGGACCGGCCGGGCAGCGGCTTGGCTGCATGGGCCTGCAGGGAGCCACCATCATCTGCGAAGGTTCGGCCTCCGACGATGTCGGCTACCTCAATATCGGCGCGGATGTGATTGTCAAGGGCGATGCCACCAACGGCGTCTGCAACGCCATGGCCGGCGGCCGGGTCATGATCGGCGGCTCCATCGGTGCCCGCGGTCTGACCATGACCAAATGGAACCCTGAGTATGAGCGCCCGCAAATGTGGGTGCTTGGCTCGGTGGGCGATACCTTTGCCGAATTCAACTGCGGCGGCTTGGCCGTGGTCTGCGGAGTCAACCCCAAAAATGCGGCGAATGTGCTCGGTTATCGGCCTTGTGTCGGCATGGTCGGCGGCAAGATTTTTTTCCGGGGCACCATCGACGACTCCTATTCCAAGACCAACGCCAAATTGATCCCCCCCGATGATGCGGACTGGCAATGGTTGATCGAGCGGTTGCCCGAATATCTGGCCAAGATCGATCGGCCGGAGTTGCTGGCTGCGCTTTCGGTGCGTGCCGAGTGGAACGTACTGGTGGCGATCACCCCCCAGGAACGGGCCCTGATGTTCTCCGGCCCCATGCCGATGGCCGAGTTCCGTAAGCGGATTTGGGACCAGGCCTTCGGTGGCGGCGATCCGTTGCGGGACATCGCGCCCGGGCTGGAACGCAGCCTGATCGGCGTGGTCGAAACCGGCGAATTCCGCCGCAAGAAACCGTTCTGGAACAACCGCAGCAGTGCGGCGCCCTGCACCTTTTATTGCCCGATTCACATCCCGACCATTGATCGGTTGCGGATGATCCGCGAAGGCCGCAATGTTGAAGCCTACGAAATGCTGCTGCGCTACACCCCCTTTCCAGCCTCGGTCTGCGGCACGATCTGCCCCAATCTCTGCATTCAGAACTGCAGCCGGGAAAAGATCGATTACAGCATCGACGCTTCGGTGCTCGGACGGGCGGTGCCGATGGTCGATCCGCCGGAAGCGTTGCCGGCCACCGGGAAACGGGTGGCCATCATCGGCGGCGGTCCCGCCGGGATAGCGGCGGCCTGGCATCTGGCCTTGAACGGGGTCGAGGCCCACATCTTCGAGCGCGACACGGTGCTCGGCGGCAAGCTGGCCCAGACTATTCCCTGGGAGCGGCTTTCCAAGGCGGTCTGGGAGACCGAGGTGGCTCGTTTCCTCAAAACCAAACATCTCCATGTCAACCTCGGGGTCAGTTTGACCAGAGAAAAAGTGGAGGAACTCAAGCAGACCTTTGATGCCGTGGTGGTGGCGGTCGGTACCCACCAGCCCCGGACCCTGTCCTTTCCTGGACACGAACGGGTTCTTCCCGCCCTCGACTACCTCAAGGCCGCCAAAAGCGCCCATCCCATGGCCACCGGCAAGCAGGTGGTGATCATCGGCGCCGGCAACGTCGGCTGCGACGTGGCCGCCGAGGCCTACCGGCTGGGTGCCGAGCAGGTGGTGCTGGTCGATATCCAAAAACCCCTGGCTTTCGGCAAGGAACGGCAGGCGGCCGAAGCGCTGGGCGCCACCTTCCAGTGGCCGGTCATGACCCGGGAGGTGACCGCCGAGGGGTTGGTTGGCGCCGACGGCACCCTTATTCCGGCCCAGACGGTGATTATTTCCATCGGCGACATCCCCAGTCTGCCTTTTCTGCCCGAGACGGTGGAACTGGTCAAGGTGGGGGGCGCGGCCTGGGTGAAGACCGACGATGCCGGCCGGACCAGTGATGCCAAGATTTTTGCCATCGGCGATGTCGAGCGTCCCGGCCTGGCGACCAACGCCCTGGGAGCGGGCAAACGGACCGCGGAGTATCTGCTCGCCCAGTTCAAAGGCGAACCTTGGCTGCCCTTCCGCCAGCAGCTGATCCGTTACGAAGATCTGACGCTTGCCCACTACGATCCGGTTACCGACCGCGGGGCCACCGAGGACCAGCAGGCGGCCCGCTGCCTGAGCTGCGGTTCCTGCCGCGACTGTCATCTCTGCGAGACCATCTGTCCCACCAACGCCATCACCCGGCAGGACAAACCCGCCGGTCCCGATGGCGTGGATTACGAGTATGTCTCGGACGACAATAAATGCATCGCCTGCGGCTTCTGCGCCGACACCTGCCCCTGCGGCATCTGGGTGCTGCGGCCCTTCTGAGACCGGTTCGTCCTGCACAGCAAAAGGCTCCCGAACGCGATGCGTTCAGGAGCCTTTTTTTATTTCTTCATGAAGCGGAGCAGCACTTTATATTTTTTTGTATCCAGATCTTTAGGCAGGATGGTGCCGTCGGGGATCAGCAGGGTGAGCACCCTGCCGTTCTGCGGGTCCTGGCGCTGCTGCTTGCGGCGTTCCTGGCCAAGGGGGCCGGTGATTCGCTGGCGCGGCTCGCGGATATGGAGCAACTCGGCCTCCACCGGTACGCCGCTGGCCGGGGGTTTGTTGGTTGGCGATCCGGTTGGCGCTATCGATCCGATGATAATATCCACCATATGTTTTCCTCCTTGAAATCAAGATGTCGTTTTACCGTCTTGGCATTTTCCGTTTGTCTTACGAGGTGTGCTTGCAGCGTTAGTTTTTCTGGCGAAGGATTGTGCAGCCTTCCAGTTCGAGTAAGGCCTGCTTCATCGGCAGCCCGCCGCCGAAGCCCGTCAGGTTGCCGTTCGCGCCGATCAACCGATGACAGGGGATGATGATCGCCAGGGGATTGGCATGGGCCGCACCGCCCACGGCCCTGGCTTTGTGCCGTCCGCCGACCTGCGCGGCGAGCTCGCCATAGGTTCGGGTCTGGCCATAGGGGATGGTGCGGAGTTGCTGCCAGACCTGGCGTTGGAACGGGGTGCCCTGGATTGACAGGGGCAGATCGAAATCGTGCCGAGTGGTGTTGAGATAGGCCAGCAGTTGCCGCCCGGCTTCCCGGAGCAGGGGATGGGTCTCCAGTGCCACCTGCCGGTCCTTGGCGGAGTCGAATGGTTCTCCCGGAAAAGAGAGGGCGCAGAGGCCGGTTGCATCGGCCGCCAGGGTAAAGGCGCCCAGAGGGGTGGGGAGCAGGGCGAACACAGGCATGATGTCTCTCCTGGGGGAAAAGGGGATGCAACGTCGGTGAGGTTGCCGATTTTGATCGATTTAAGAAGACCCTTGCTCCCTGCGGCCGTGACTGATCGCCGCAAGCAGCAAGGCTTCCAGTCGGCCTTGCTGACCCATGACCGCACCGGCCTGTTGGTACAGTCCCGCAAGGCTTAGGCTGTCGGCGCTGGTGAGGATATGGGTGCAGTTATAGGTCAGGCAAAAAAATGGTTTGATCGCAAATAAACATCCCTGCGCGCCCAGGTAACAGCAATTTTCTCCATGGTGGGGTTGGCGGTGCACCTCGATACCCAGGAGCAGATTGGTGAGCAGCATGATGCTGTCGGTATTGTCGGCCATGGAGGCACTGCAGCAGCCACCGCCCGTTTGGGTGGCGCAACTGCGGCAAAGTCGGCCTAGTTGCATGGATTGCATGTGGGCTTCCAGGGCACGGGCGCGGTCGTGCAGTTGCGCCAGTCCCTCCTGGATTTCGGGGCAGGCCGTCATGGCCGGTCCGTACCGTTCCTGGAGTTCCCGGGCGACGCGCAGCTTCAATGCCGCGGTGCCGCTGTAGAAGGTTTGGACAAAAAAGGCATCCTGACTGCTCATAGAACACAACCTCGCTTAGTTGACGGCTTGATGCATGAATTGTTTCCAGACCGGTGCGGCGGCCTGGCCACCGGTTTCTCCCTCGCCCAGCGAGGTGCTGCGGTCATAACCGATCCAGACTCCGGTGGTCAAACCCGGGGCGGAGCCGATAAACCAGGCGTCGACGTTGTTGTCGGTGGTGCCGGTTTTGCCGCTGGCGCCGGGGATGCCGGCGGCGTTTTTGCCCGTGCCCCGCTGCACCACCTGGGTCAGGGCGGCGGTGATCCAGGCCGCGGTTTCTTTTGCGAGTACTTGTTGGCCGGATGACTGCGGCCAGGGCAGAAATCGGCCATCCCGGTCGCTGACCCGGGTGATGCCCACAGGTGCGTGGTACATACCTTGATTGGCAAAGACGGCGTAGGCTGCGGTCATTTCCAGGATGGAAACCGGAGAAGCCCCCAGAGCCAAGGTCAGGTCGGGCTGCAGGGGCGTTGCAATCCCCATTTTTTTGGCGAGCTCGATGACTTTGTCCAGGCCGGTTTGCTGGAGCAGACGGACGGCACCGACGTTGCTCGATCGGACCAAGGCTTCGGTCAGCGTCAGGGAGCCGTGGTATTCGTTTTTGAAATTGCGTGGTTGCCACCGGGTGTCTCCGTTGCTGGGCAGGGAAATTGGGGTGTCGGCAAGGACAGTCCCCGGGGCGATGCCCTTTTCCAGGGCTGCGGCATACAACAGGGGCTTGAACGCCGAGCCCGGTTGGCGGTTGGCCTGCAGGACCCGATTAAACTGGTTTTCATTGAAATCAACTCCGCCGATCATCGCCCGGATTCGACCGCTGTCACTGTCGAGCGCCACCAGCGCTCCCTGGGGCGCGGCCTGCATGGGGTGGCGTTCGACCACCTTGGCCACCCCGCCGGCAACAGCTTGGGCCGCCGCCTGTTGCAGGTCGCTGTCGATGGTGGTGGCCACGGCCAGCCCCTTCTGGTAGAGATCGGTTTCGGTATACCGGGTGAGCAGCTGGGTGCGGATATAGTGGGCAAAATAGCCGTTGAGTGATTTCCGCCAGTCGCCGGCCAATTGCAAGCCCTTTTCAAAGGCGGTGCGGGCGTCGTCGGCGGTGATCACGCTGTCCTCGGCCATCCGATTGAGCACATAGCGCTGGCGGACCCGGGCGGCCTCCGGCTGCTTGATCGGGGAATAGTTGCTCGGCGACTGCGGCAGACCGGCCAGCAAGGCGATTTCCCCCAGGGTCAACTGACTGGCTTTTTTACCGAAATAGGTCCGAGCCGCCGCTTCGACCCCGTAGGCGCCCTCGCCCAGATAAATCTCGTTGAGATAGATAAAGAGGATATCCTCCTTGCTCAGCTGTTTTTCCAGCCGGTAGGAAAGGACCGCCTCGGCGAGTTTACGCTGATAGCTTTTTTCCCTGGTGAGCAGCAAGGCCCTGGTGACCTGCTGGGTGATGGTCGACCCACCCTGGCTCTTGCGGCCGGAGCGAAGATTGTTGAAGGCGGCCCGGAAAATCGACAGACCGTCAAGGCCGGTATGCTCCCAGTAGCGGCTGTCCTCGGCGGCCACAAAGGCCCGGGGCAGCAGGGGGGGCATCTCGGCGTAGGGAATGACGATCCGGAATTCCTTGGCGATGGCGTCGATGGGTCGACCGTTGCGATCAAAGATCAGGGTGGCCACCTGCGGCCGGTAATCCTCCACCGAACGGATGTCGGGAAGCGCCATGAACCAGGCCAGGACCACGCCGATCAGCAGGGTGACCAGCCCGGCGGTCGCGAGCAGCAGATGGATGAGAGGGCGCTGGTCCAGGATCCATCCCTTGCAAGGGGGCGGTTCCGGAAGCGGATCTGTTTTTGCATCGGGTATGGTGGACAAGAAAGGCAAGAAACGGTAGTGTTGATTTCAAAAAATGGGGCGCGCGCCTTGCGCTGGCAGCTTGGTCAAAAGCGTGCTGTACGCCGACCGCCTGATAACTTTGTCTAGATAGTTACCATGATCGGACGATTTCAGCATCTCTAAAGCAACTTTCTATTTGAACGCATTGTGTCACGAATACGGATTCTTTCAGAACAGTTAGCCAACCAGATCGCCGCCGGCGAGGTGGTGGAGCGGCCGGCCTCGGTGGTCAAGGAACTGGTGGAAAACAGCCTGGACGCCGGCGCCACCCGCATCGACATCCACGTCGAGGGCAGCGGCAGCGGGCTGCTGCGGATTGCCGATAACGGACTGGGCATGAACGGCGATGATGTCCTGCTCTGCATCGAGCGGCACGCCACTTCCAAGCTTTGGGACGAAGCACAGCTGGCCGCCATCGCCACCTTGGGATTCCGCGGCGAGGCCATTCCCAGCATCGCCTCGGTCTCCTGGATGACAATTCTTTCCCGGCCCCGCGACCATGACCTCGGCACCAGGGCGGAGATCCGCTACGGCAGCCTGCAGGCGGTGCATCAGGATGGCTGCGCCCGGGGCACGGTGATCGAAGTGCGGCATCTGTTCGGCAACATGCCGGCGAGGAAAAAATTTCTCAAATCCTCCCGTACGGAGCTGCATCACATCGAAGAGGTGGTGAAGAACCAGGCGCTGGCCCATCCGCACACCGGCTTCAGTCTCCAGGTCGATGGCCGAGAGGTACTGAACTATCACACCGAGGACGACCTGGAACAGCGGGTCCGCGCGGTCTTCCGCTCCCGGGGAAGGTTGCTGCCGCTGCATTCGGGTGCGTCCGACGAGGGCGGGGACTTGGCGTTGGCCGGGTTCCTGCTCCTGCCCGAAGCCACCGCAACCACGGCGGCCCGGCTGCGGCTGCTGGTCAATAATCGGCCGGTGCAGGACGGGATGCTTCGGCATGCGGTCCACGAGGGACTGCAGGGGTTCCTCATGAAGGGCTACCAGCCTGCGGGCGCCTTGCTTTTGACGATCTCGCCCGATCAGGTCGATGTCAATGTCCATCCTTCCAAGCGCGAGATCCGTTTTCGTAACAGTGAGCGGGTCCATCGTTTCGTCGTCGATCGGGTGGCGGCCGCTATGGGTGCGTATCAGCAGACCCTTCGCACCAGCCTCTTTGCCCCGCCGCCGCGACCAACGCAATGGCATCCGGAATCGGAGGGGCAGCCGCCGCTCCGGTCGGCAGTGCCCATTGCTGCCCCCCTGGCCACCGCTGAGCCGGTACGGCACCAGGCGTCCCTACCATCGAGATCGGTCTTTACGCCGCCCACAGCTTTCCCCGTGGAATCGACAAGTCCGGCCGACGCCTCCTTGGAGCATGCCCCGGTACTCCGCCCGATTGCCCAGAGGCCGATTGATACGTATGTCGGCCTGACCTTAATCGGCCAGCTCTTCTCCCTCTACCTGCTCTGTGAAAAGGACGGCGAATTCATCGTCATCGACCAGCATGCCGCCCACGAACGGCTCCTCTACGGGCAGCTGCGCCAGGGAT
>CAIMMA010000237.1 GCA_903842475.1 uncultured bacterium | reverse complement strand
TTCCCGGGTGATATCGTTTTTGATTTCATCCAGGGTATAGCCGACCGCCAGCTTGGCGGCGATCTTGGCAATGGGAAAGCCGGTGGCCTTGGAGGCCAGGGCCGAGGAGCGCGAGACCCGGGGATTCATCTCGATCACCATCAGTTCGCCGTCAACGGGATTGACCGCGAACTGGACATTGGAACCGCCGGTCTCCACCCCGATCTCGCGGATAATGGCGATGGCGGCATCGCGCATCTCCTGGTATTCGCGATCGGTCAGGGTCTGGGCCGGGGCAACGGTGATCGAATCGCCGGTGTGCACGCCCATGGCGTCGATGTTTTCAATCGAGCAGATGATGACCACGTTGTCGTTTTTGTCGCGCATCACCTCGAGCTCGTACTCCTTCCAGCCGAGCAGGGAGCGCTCGAGCATGACCTCGTTGGTCATGGACAGGTCAATGCCGCCGGTGGCCATCCGGCAGAGTTCGGCCCGATTGTAGGCCACGCCGCCGCCGGTCCCGCCCAAGGTGAAACTCGGCCGGACGATGATCGGAAAGCCGATCTGCTCAGCGGCGGCCAAGACCTCATCAAGGGTGTGAACAATGGCGGATTCCGGCACCTTGAGGCCGATCTTGCGCATGGCGTCGCGGAACTCTTCCCGCCCCTCGGCCTTGCGGATGACATCGATATTGGCGGCCAGCAGTTCCACCCCGTATTTTTCGAGGATGCCCATTTCGGCAACCTTGATCGCGGTGTTGAGGCCGGTCTGGCCCCCCAGGGTTGGCAGGAGTGCGTCGGGCCGCTCCCGCTCGATAACCTTGGCCACGCATTCGGGGGTGATCGGCTCGATATAGGTCCGATCGGCCAAACCGGGATCGGTCATGATCGTCGCCGGATTGGAATTGATCAGGATCACCTCGTAGCCTTCTTCTTTGAGGGCTTTGACCGCCTGGGCGCCGGAATAATCGAATTCACAGGCCTGGCTGATGATAATCGGACCGGAGCCGATAATAAGGATCTTATGTATATCTGTGCGTTTAGGCATCGTTTTCTATTCCTTTCCCGCCGAGCGATCAGCTCGCCTGTTCCATCAGTTGAATGAACCGGTCAAAGAGATATTCGGCATCGTGGGGACCGGGGGCGTATTCGGGGTGATACTGCACCGAAAAGGCTGGCCACTCTCGGTGGCGCATCCCTTCCAGACTGCCGTCATTAAGATTGATATGGGTCACTTCGACATTGGCGGGCAGGCTGGCCGGATCGACGCAGAAACCGTGGTTCTGCGAGGTGATCTCCACCTTGCCAGTGAGCAGATCCTTGACCGGCTGGTTACCGCCCCGATGCCCGAACTTGAGTTTGTACGTGGTGGCGCCATAGGCCAGACCGAGCATCTGATGGCCCAGGCAGATGCCGAAAATCGGCACCTTACCAAGCAAATACCGGACATTATCAACCACGCCACGCACACCGGCCGGATCGCCGGGACCGTTGGAAAGAAAGACGCCATCCGGCTTCAGAGCCAGCACTTCCCGGGCCGGAGTGGTCGCGGGCACGACCAGCACCCGGCAACCCTTGCGGGTCAAGAGGCGCAACTGATTATATTTGATGCCGAAGTCATAGGCCACCACCTTAAATCGCCCGCTGGTGTCTTCCGGAAACCCGCTGCCAGACACCGGTGCGTTCTGTTCCCAGCGATAGCTGCTGGTGCAGGCCACCCGCTCCACCATATCGCGACCGACCAGACCCGCCCAATTGCGAGCCCGCTGGACAAGGGAGGCGGGGTCGAGATCCTCAGTGGAGATCACGGCCTTCATCGCCCCGGTGGTTCGGATCAGACGGGTCAACATCCGGGTGTCCAGGCCCTGGACCCCAAGCACCTTGTAGTGCTTGAGAAAATCGCCCAGATTGCCGGTGGAGCGGAAGTTGCTCGGCCGGTCCTGGTACTCGCGCACCAGAAAGGCCCGCGGGTGAACGCCGGCGGACTCCATATCCTCTGGATTAACGCCGTAATTGCCGATTAACGGATAGGTCATGGTCACCAGCTGACCGGTGTAGGAGGGATCGGTCAACACCTCCTGATAACCGCTCATACTGGTATTGAACACAATCTCCCCCACGGCTTCACCGGTACCGGTAAAGGAACGTGCGGTCATCACTGTGCCGTCTTCGAGTCCGATTAATGCTTTCATTGGCTACCTAAAAAAGAAGAACGAAATGCCGATAATGTATGTATTTCAAACAATTGTTCGCACAGCGCCCCAGAACGGCCAACCTCAGAGGGGCCCGAGGGCAGATTCTATGATAATCATGCCGGCCGATACCGCCAGCAGGATCATGGCAGCTAAGACGGTTCCCCGGCTGCTTGCTCCGCTGAACCCAGGAATTGCCGAACGATCCCGGCCTGACGCTCGACCGCGCCCCGCTGCTGCGCGGCAACAAGGGCCGCCTGGCTGCAGGCTGCCTGATAGACCTCGGCGTGGGCATGATGATGCAGCAGCAAGGTGGCCAGTTCCCCGGCATCGGCGACCTGAAACCCGCCGGCGGCGGCAATTAACAACTCGGCCGCATCGCGAAAATCTTTCATGAAAGGCCCGAAATACACGGGTCGGCCCCAACGGGCCGCTTCCATGACATTGTGCCCGCCTAGCTCAACCAGGCTGCCGCCGCAAAAAATGAGGTCGCCGCCGGCATAGAGATCGGCGAGATCGCCCATGGTATCAAGCAGCACCACTTCAGCCAAACGGCTTCTGGTCGTCAGTTCCGAGTAGCGATCAAAGGCAAGCCCGGCACGATCCAACAAAGCTTCTACCGTGGATAAGCGCTCCAGGTGGCGCGGGGCCACGACCCAGATCACCGGGAAGTGGGTGCGCAGTCGCCGAAAAACCGGCAACAGCAAGCGTTCCTCCCCTTCGTGGGTGGAGCCGCAGATAAAAACCGCCTGGTCTGCCACACCCAAACGGAGGCGAGCGGCGATGCGCACCTGGTCAGGTTGCTCGGCCGGCATATCGTATTTCAAATTGCCGCATACTTGTATCCGGGAAGGGGGAACGCCAAGCCCCATAAAACGCTGCCCGTCGGTCTCGCTGATCACCGCAACCGCTTGAAAACCCGCAAGCAGGGACCCCATAAAAGAACGCACCCGTTGATAGCGGCCGAAGGAGCGCTCGGAAAGCCGACCGTTGAGCAGCAGCAGGGGAACGCCTCGTTTGCCAACCTCGGTCAGCATGACCGGCCACAACTCGGTTTCAAGGCAGATATACAGATCCGGCTGAACAACCTGCAGGGCTCGGGTGACCGCTGGCGGCAGGTCGAGCGGAGCCAGCAGGCACCGCACCGCTGCGGGCAAGCGACTGCGGGCCATTTTGTTGCCCTGCTCGGTGGTGGCGGTGAGGATAACCTGCAGCCCCTCGCCGGTCTGCAACAATTCGGTGATCAGAATAATTGCCGCTTGCGCTTCGCCCACCGAGGACGCATGGATCCAGACGGTCCGGCAGCCAGGCACCTTGGGTCCGATGTCCTCGGGATAGCCCCCCAGACGTTGCTGCAGACCATAGCCATACCTGCCGCCCCAGGAACGCAGCAATGGCAAAAAAAAATGCAGCATCAGATACAAGCCGGTCCCCATGGACCTATAGAGCAGGTGCAGCAATTGTTCCAAGCGCCTCGGTACCTCGTAAACTCTACGGCAAAAAAAATCTGTTTATTTAACCAGGATCCCGCCTATCCGTCAACCCTGAACGGCCGGTGTACGGGAAAAAACCACCACCATCGCCACTTTTCCAAACCTCGCCCTCTTGAAATCCCTACAATCGCTCAGGACAACGGATCGCCCATCCAGTTCACGCCGTGGCGGTAAAAACAGCGAACCCTAACGCCGAACCCCAAGGCCGGAAACACGGAGGCCCAGCGTTTCCGAACCATCTGCATTTCCGTACAAACCCACCTGGACTCCTCGCCGCCATGGCCCATCATTTTGATTGACAAGCAGCCGGCAGCCTTGTATGCAACCCTGATTCCGAATCCCCTCCCCCGCTGCCAATCGCTGGCACGAGGGGACCCAACCGTAAACAGCGAACAAAACGTATCGCCGGAGGCCTGAATGAACAGACTGCTTGTCCTGCTGCTCCTGTCCGCGCTCGTTTTTTGTTCCGGACAACCCGCATCATCTGCCGAGGAAAAAAAAATGAAAGACGGACTCTATGCTAAAATAACCACCAATAAAGGAGAGATTCTTCTCAAACTCTTTTACGACAAGACCCCGCTGACGGTGATCAATTTCGTTGGCCTCGCCCAAGGCAGCCTCAATCTCGGCGGGAGCACCAAACCCACCGGTACCCCGTTCTACAACGGCCTGACCTTCCACCGGGTTATCCCGGATTTCATGATCCAGGGCGGCTGCCCGCTGGGCACCGGCACCGGCGGCCCCGGCTATACCTTCCCGGACGAATTCAACCCCTCGTTGCGCCATGACAGCCCCGGTATTTTCTCCATGGCCAATGCCGGCCCGGGCACCAATGGCAGCCAGTTTTTCATCACCCATGTGCCCACCCCCCACCTCGACGACAAACACACGGTGTTTGGCCGCGTCGTAGAGGGCCAAAGCGTGGTCAATGCCATCGCCAAGGGCGACACCATCAAGACCGTCGAAATCATCCGGGTCGGCAAGGAAGCCGAGCAGTTCAAGACCGACCAGGCTGCCTTTGACGCCACCCTGGCCGCCATCAAGGGCAACTCGACCAAGGCCTCCCAGGAACAGCAGGAAAAAATCAAAAAGATGATCAAGGAGCGCTGGCCCAAGGCAACCCGCACCCCCTCCGGGCTGTATACCAATCTTGAGCAGAAAGGCGAGGGTAATGCGCCCGCCGTCGGGACCACCATCAAAGTCCATTATAACGGCCACCTTTTGCTGGGCAACCGCAAATTCGATAGCTCCTATGATCGGGGCGAGCCCATCGCCTTTCCGGTGGGCACCGGTCGGGTCATTCCGGGTTGGGACGAGGCGTTGAGCCAGATGACCAAGGGTGAGAAGAGAACCCTGATCATTCCGCCGGAACTCGCCTATGGCGAGCGGGGCGCCGGCGGGGTCATTCCTCCCAACGCCTGGCTGGTGTTCGATGTCGAGATGGTGAGTTTCTGATTGTTTTCAGCAGGTCATCAACTAAAAAAGGCGGGGATAATCCCCGCCTTTTTTAGTTGTATTGCTTATCCTTGCGATTCGATTGCGGTTGGGCCTTGCCCCCCTTAGATCGCATCAATACTTGAGCCCCATCCGATCACGGACGACTTCCAAGGTCACCATCGCCTTGGCCCTGGCCTTGTCCGCACCTTTCGCCAGCACCTCGCGCAGATACTCGGGATTATCGAGCAGCTCTTTTTTCCTCGCCCTGGCTTTGGCGAAATAGCTGTTGATCAGCTCAAACAGATCCTGCTTGAGGTACCCGTAGGCCGCCCCGCCATTGACATAGAGCCCATGCACCTCCTGCATTTTTTCAGGCGGGGCAAAGAGCTTCAGCAACGCATAGAGATTGCAGGTCTCCGGGTCTTTAGGTGCCTCAACCGGAGTAGCGTCGGTCTGGATGGCCATCACCCGCTTGCGCAGCGCTTTTTCGTCGAGGAAAATCGGGATGGTGTTGTCATAGGACTTGGACATCTTCTGGCCATCCAGCCCGGGGACGATAGCGGTGTTCTCGTTGATTTCCGGCTCCGGAACGACGAAGGTTGCACCGTAGGCGTTATTAAACCGGATGGCGATATCCCGAGCCACTTCGAGATGCTGTTTCTGATCTTTGCCCACGGGGACGACTTCGGCCTGATACAGGAGGATGTCCGCGGCCATCAGCACCGGGTAGGAAAACAATCCGTGACTGGCGGGAATATTCTTGGCCACCTTGTCCTTATAGGAATGGCAGCGTTCCAGCAGCCCCATCGGGGTCAGGATCGACAGCAGCCAGGTCAGCTCGCAAACCTCCGGCACATCCGACTGCACCCAGAACGTGCATCGGTCCGGATCCAGGCCAAGGGCGATGAAATCCGCCGCCGCCTCCAGCGTTCCCTGACGCAGACGATCCCGGTCCTGGACCGAGGTCAGGGCATGAAGATCGACGATAAACACATACAGCTCCGCCGACTCCATGTGCCGGATCATCGATTCCATCATACCGAAATAATTTCCGATATGGAGTTTTCCGGAAGGTTGAATTCCCGATAATATTCGTTTCATGGGTATCTCTTGGGCAAAGGGGTGATCATAACTGCAAACGCCAGGGTTATAGCGCAATTCCAAAAAAAATGGGAGTGCAGAATAGCTGCACTCCCAAGCTCAAATCCAACCCGTATCAACCGGGAAGGACGCCGGCTATTTTACTTCTTCGAAATCGGCATCAACGACATCGTCGTCATCTTTCTTTGGCTTGGCACCGGCCGCACCCGCTCCGCCTGCCGCACCGGCATCGCCGGCACCGCCGCCCTGCTGCCCCTTGGCCTGGGCATACATCAGCTCGGCGAGCTTATGCGAGGCCTGGGTCAGGGACTCGGTGGCTTCCTTGATGGCGGCGGCGTCTTCACCCTCCATCACCTTCTTGAGATTTTCGATTTCTTTTTCCACATTCCCCTTGGTTTCGGCGTCGACCTTGCCGTCCAATTCCTTAAGGGTCTTGGTGGTCATATGGATCATGGAGTCGGCGTTGTTCTTGGCCTCGACCAGTTCTTTGCGTTTTTTATCCTCTTCCGCATGCAGCTCGGCATCCTTTTTCATCCGCTCGATTTCCGCCTCGGAAAGGCCGGAAGAAGCAGTGATCCGGATCGACTGCTCCTTGTTGGTGCCCAGGTCCTTGGCCGAGACATGGAGAATGCCGTTGGCATCCAGGTCAAAGGTCACCTCGATCTGCGGAACGCCGCGGGGCGCGGGCGGGATATCGGCCAACTCAAAACGGCCGATGGTCTTGTTGTTGGCAGCCATCTCGCGCTCACCCTGGAGCACATGGATGGAAACCGCCGGCTGACTGTCGGCCGCGGTGGAGAAGACCTGGCTCTTCTT
The DNA here is from genome assembly GCA_903842475.1 of uncultured bacterium. Classification (GTDB taxonomy): domain Bacteria; phylum Desulfobacterota; class Desulfobulbia; order Desulfobulbales; family Desulfobulbaceae; genus Desulfobulbus. The sequence goes on along the minus strand of CAIMMA010000237.1, from coordinate 6,167 downwards.
GGTCGGCACGGTGGTGTTCTTCTCGATCAGTTTGGTCATGACGCCGCCTAGGGTCTCGATCCCCAGCGACAGCGGAGTGACGTCGAGCAGGAGCACGTCCTTGACATCGCCCCTGAGCACCCCGCCCTGGATGGCGGCACCGATGGCCACCACTTCGTCGGGATTGACGCCCTTGTGGGGATCTTTGCCGAAGATGGCCTTGACCTTCTCCTGGACCTTGGGCATGCGGGTCATACCGCCGACCAGGATGACCTCGTCGATATCGGCCGGATTCAACCCCGCATCTTTAAGCGCGGTTCGGCAAGGGCCTTCACAGCGGTCGATCAGGTCATCGACCAGACTCTCCAGTTTGGCGCGGCTCAGCTTGACATTGAGATGCTTGGGCCCGGAGGCGTCGGCGGTGATAAACGGCAGGTTGATGTCGGTTTCCATGGCCGTGGACAGCTCTTTCTTGGCTTTCTCCGCCTCTTCCTTCAGCCGCTGCAGGGCCATCTTGTCGTTGCGGAGATCAACACCCTGGTCGCGCTTGAACTCATCGGCCAGCCAGTTGACGATGCGCATGTCAAAATCTTCACCGCCGAGAAAGGTGTCGCCGTTGGTCGATTTGACCTCAAAGACGCCATCGCCGATCTCAAGGATAGAGACGTCGAAGGTGCCGCCGCCGAGGTCGAAAACCGCAATTTTTTCTTCGCCCTTCTTGTCCAGCCCATAGGCCAGAGAAGCGGCGGTCGGCTCGTTGATGATCCGCAGCACGTTGAGCCCGGCGATCTTGCCGCCGTCTTTGGTGGCCTGGCGCTGGGCATCGTTAAAATAGGCGGGGACCGTGACCACGGCATCGGTGACCGACTCGCCCAGATATTCTTCGGCGGTCTGCTTCATTTTACCAAGGATCATCGCCGAAACTTCGGCGGCGGTGTATGTCTTGCCGTCCACTTCCACCACGGCGTCGCCGCCGGGGCCTTCGACGATGTTAAACGGGCTGATACCGATCGATTTCTTGACTTCGGCATCGCTAAATTTCCGGCCGATCAGTCGTTTGATGGCAAACAGCGTCCGGGTAGGGTTGGTAACCGCCTGACGCTTGGCGATCTGCCCGACCAGCCGCTCGGCGTTGTCGTTAAAAGCGACGATGGATGGGGTTGTTCGGTTGCCTTCGCTATTTTCGATAACCTTAGGATCGCCACCCTCCATAATTGCTACGCATGAATTGGTGGTGCCCAAGTCAATTCCTATAATTTTTCCCATGATCCTTCTCTCCTGTCTCCAGTATTTATAATCAGCTTAAAGCCTGTAAAATCTTAATGTGAGGAAATTACTTTTGCTACGTTGCGACTGAACCGCGCCTTGTCAAGCCGCTTTTGCAGGCCCGCTTGACACGACCACCTGGGCGTGCCGCAGGACCCGATCCTTAAAACGGTATCCACGGGCGAATTCGCGCAGCACATGATTGGTGGGAATCTCTACGCTGGCCTCCATGGTCAGGGCGTCGTGCTCATCCGGGTTAAACGCCAGACCAACGGCCTCCACCGGCTCAACACCGAATCGTTCCAGGGTGGCGACCAACCCTTTCCGGGTCAGGTCAAGCCCTTGCAGCATGGACTCCAGATTTTTAGCGCTATCGTCGCCGGCAGCGCGCCCCTGCTCAAGGGCACGATCCAGATTATCCAGGGTGGTCAGCAAATCCCGGAGGATATTCTCGCCGGCATATTTGAGCAGTTTGCTCCGCTCCCGTTCCATCCGTTTCTTATAGTTGTCGAACTCGGCGGCCACCCGCAGCAGTTGGTCACGGCTCTCATTGAGTTCCCGCCGCAACGCTTCTGCCTCCGCTTCCGGGCTCCCGCCGTCCTCTGTAATAGTCTCCACATCGCCCAGGTCTTCGGATGCCTCCGCTGCTTGTTGTTCACCGACAGGACCCTGTTCTTTTGCCTCGTCTATCACCTAATCTCTCCTTGTATTGATGCTCTGATGAGCGGTGGTTTTCATGCCCGCGACTGCGCACCCAGGGGCGGATGGGCCGGTCAAATCTGGTGCCAACAATAAGTATGGGAAAAAGCAGTGTCAAGGGCGGGAAAAGGTGATTTAAACCGGAAAAAATCGAAGAAAAACCGAAAAAAAGATAAAAAAAACCCCTGAAACCAACCAAGGAGTCAGGGGCTCGACCGTCGGGGAGGCTCTCGCCGGAGTGCACCCTTCAACAGCAATGGACGCAACTCTGGTGCGAACTGATATAGCGCTTGATACTGCTGGCGATGGTCTTAAAAATCTCGACGAATTCGTCCTCGTTTTTTTCCAGCAAGGTAATGCGAAACCCCTGAAGATCGGTGGCAAAGGAGGAAAGCGGCACAACACAGATACCGGTGGACGCCAGCAGGTAATAAACAAAACGTTTGTCCGGCTGGATATTGGGACCGGTGACCAGCCGCTCAATGGTTTCGCGAACCTCATCGCTCTCAATGGGCAAGGTCTGGTGATGATTGAGCACCCATTCCTCAAACACCGCGCTCATATAAAAGGCGCCGTTGGTGCGATTAACCAGCAATCCCTTGACATTTTTAAGAATATCGTAAGCGAGATTGGAATAGCGCTCGTAGCGCCTGATCCGGTTTTTGAGATGCACCAGGTACTGGGGATGCGACTTGATCCGCGGCAGCACGGCCTGCGGCAGCGTGGTCGAACAGACCTCGAGCATCTTGGCGTTGAGGATCGACTGCACGTAGGTGGCGAACATCGGGTCGCGGCGGCGGTTATAGACCTCGATCCAGCCGCAGCGGCTGCCCGGCCAGGGCATCTCCTTGGATATGCCGCGCATGCAGATCGCCGGAACCTTATCGCCGATAACCGTGGAGAGCGGAGCCGATACCGTGCCGTTGTAGGTCATGTTCTGATAGATCTCGTCACAGATGATGAACAGATCGTTTTTTTCGCAAATTTCGACAATCGCCCGCATCACATCCGCCGGATAGACTGCGCCGGTCGGATTATCCGGATTGATCACCAGAATACCGGCCACCGCCGGATTATATTTGATATGATTCTCGATGTCCTCGAGATCCGGGTACCAAAGATGATTGGGATCGAGGATATAGGTCACCGGCTGATCGCTGGCGTGCGCCGCCTCGGCCGAACTATGGGTGGTATAGCTCGGAGTCGGCACGATCACCCGGGCGGTGGGTTTGAGAAAACCGTAGACCTTGGAAATCGCATCGCCCAGTCCGTTGAAAAAAATAACATCGTCGGCATCGATCTGCACGCCGCCCCTGCTGTTGGTGCAGGCGGCGACATACTCCCGGGTGGCCAGCAACCCTTTGGTCGGGCTATAGGCATAGGTGGCGTCTTCGCGCACCGCTTCGGCCACGATATCCTTCATCCATTCCGGAACCTGCTCACCCTTGGCAATCGGGTCGCCGATGTTCTCCCAGTTGATCTGCACCCCCATCTTCTGAAGTTTTTCAGCGACAATGACAATATTGCGGATCTCGTAGTTCAGTTCGCCCGCGCCGATGTGCAGAATATCAGTTCGCATTGAGGATATGCTCTTATAATAATGATTGGTTATTTATAAAAATCAACAACCTCCGACCATCGCCGGTCAACAGGGCGACGGCAGCAGGATGCTGTTATTTGTTAAAAAAACAAGACGGGGAATCTACCACAGGGGAAGGGGGGCGTCAACCGCCAGTTTCAGGATCCGAGAGGAGCGGCAGCACAGTTGCGCGCTGCAGGGCAGACGACAGCAGTGCTCCCTGCACCTGATCGCAACCATGGCCGCGAAGAAAATCCAGCTGCGAGGGTTCCACAACGCCTTTGGCCAGCACATGCAGCCCGAGGGCATGCCCGAGGCCGATAATGGCCCCGGCCAAGGTCGCGGCGTTCCGGTCGGCGAGCGCACCATCGCACACCGGACAAGGCAAGGAGATCCGCGCAAACGGCAACTGCTGCAGGCGGGACAGCGCGCACCGGTCCGCACCGAAATCGGACACGGCCAGCCCCAGGCCCAACCGGCTGAGCTGCTCGATACATTCCATCCCCTGGGCGGTGGCATCGGCGACCGCGCTCTCCCGCAACTCCAGAACCAGGGATGACGGAGGTATTTCGTACCGGGCCAGCATCCGCGCAACCATGGGGAGAAAATCCGGCTCCAACAGCTGTCGGGGAGCGAGGTGGACGGTCACCGGCAGGGCGCGGCCCCCTTTTTGCCGCCAGTATTGCAGGGAACCACACACCTCCTGGAGCAGCCACTCGCTGACCCCGGCCAGCATGCCGCATTCGGCGGCGGCGGGGAGAAAGGCATCCGGCTGGAGCGGCCCCATCTCCGGATGCTGCCAGCAGAGCTGGGACTCCAGGCCAACCAGATGGCTGGTGGCTAATTGATACTGCGGCAGGTACTCGAGCGCCAGCTGACCGCCAGTAATGGCCAGCCGGAATTGCTGCTCGCCCAGCCTCGGCCGCTGACTAGTTTGCGAGATGTCCCGCCGGAAAAACTGAAAATTGCTCCGGCCGATCTCTTTGGCGACATAGAGGGCGATATCGGCGCATTTGAGCACCCCTTCGATATCATTGGAATCCTCGGGATAGAGCGCGATGCCGATACTGGTGGTGATGTTGAGTTCGTTGCCCTTGGCCAGCACCGGTACGGTCACGGCGGCCATGATTTTGGCGGCCACCACCGCGGCATCATCGCGGCTGCCGATCTCTTCGAGGATAAACACAAATTCGTCGCCGCCCAAACGGGCCACGGTATCGGATTGGCGGCACTGGCGCTGCAACCGCGCCGCCACCTCGATCAGCAAAAGATCGCCGATATCGTGACCAAGGGTGTCGTTGATCACCTTAAACCGGTCGAGATCGAGGAAAAGGATCGCCACATTGGTCCGATTTCGTCCGGCCTTGTTGATCGCCTGGGCCAGCCGATCCCGGAACAACAATCGATTGGGCAGGCCGGTGAGGGTGTCGTGGTGCGCCAGCCGGTAGAGATGGGACTGACTCTCGCGCAGCTCCTTCTCGATCCGCAACCGATCGGTGATGTCGCGCGCCACCTCGATGATCCCGTAGAGCCCGCCCTGACTGTCCCGAAGCGGTGAGACTTCCAGCTCAAAGGTGTTATTGACGCCGTTGCCGTGGTAGGGGTTATGCACGAGCTTGGTCTGCCGAAGGGCGCTACTGACCTCCGTGACCGGGCAGGGAAAGCGGCTGTCCCGGCAGGGAGTGTTATTGCCGCAGAACAGGCGGTAGCACTTCTGCCCCTGCATCCCAGCGACCCCGCCGCCATTGCGGACCAGACTGGCGGCAGCCTGATTGATCAGCAGGAGATTAAAATCGAGATCAATGACCATGACCGGGTCGCCGGCGCTGTCGATCACGGTCTGGAGGAAACTCCGCTCATGGTCGACGGCCTCGTGCAGCTGCTGCTGCACCACCGCCAGGGCCTGGTCCTGCTTTTTCTGCAGGGTGATGTTCTGATGGGTACCGGTCATCCGCACCGGCATGTTGTTTTCGTCCCGCTCCACCACCCGGCCGCGGTCAAGAAACCAGGTCCATTCCCCGCCTTTATCCTGGACCCGATATTCGATCCGGTATTCCTCGGTCTTGCCGGTCAGATGCTCGTTGAGCACGGTCAGCACCCGGTCCCGGTCGTCGGGATGGATCGTGCGCTGGGCATCGGCGGATTCGCCATTGCCGGACCGATAGTCGAGAAATTTCCACTGATCGGGACTGGTATACATCTGGCCGGTCTTGATATTCCAGTCCCACAACCCCGCCTGGGAGGCATGCAGCGCCAGTTCGTACCGCTCTTCAACCTGCTGCAGTTCCTGCTCGCGCCGTTTTGCGGCCTCATCGTCAAACAACTGCCGCAGCGCCCGGCTGATGGCGTCGGTCAGCTCAGCAATGATCCGACGCTCCGGAGCCGTTGGCTGCCCGCCCGGCGGCAACTGGAGGACGAGAAAGCCGGAGAGGCTTGGACTGCAGCGGATGGCGGCACAGATGGCCGTGGAGGATGCGGGACCACCGGGACCGGCACAGAAGCCGCAGTCGCAACGATCACAGAGCACGGTTGCCCCCTCCGAAGCTGCCAGCACCTGGGCCCCGCAGGCCGGCAGGTGCCCTTCTCGAAGCCGAGCCATGATCGGCGCAAATCGGTCGGCAAGTCCGGTTTCAGCGGTGATCAC
>CAIMMA010000236.1 GCA_903842475.1 uncultured bacterium | reverse complement strand
CAGCGCCGGGGCGCCGGGCGGGATCAAAGGACAGGCCTGTACGCAAGACGGTCCAGTGGCGATTGCTCAAGCACGGTGGTTTCTCAGGAAAGAGCTTCTTCCATTTCATGGCCTCCAAGGCGGAAAGGCCGAAAAATGGATGGACTCCCGTTGCCATTTCGTAGACGGTGCAGCAGGCGGCATAGATATCGTCCGCCGGGGATGAACACCCCCCTTGCAAGCGTTCGGGTCCGGAGTACAACAGGCTGTACGAGGGCAAGCGCAGCCATTCGCGCAGTCCCTTGGTCACAGCGGAGCAGGCGGAACCGGGTTTCGCCGTCACTTTTGCGACATTGAAGTCTATGAGCACGAGGCGCTCGTTGGGAGCTAGGAAGATGTTGTCCGGTTTGATATCACCATGGGCCACCCCCTGATTATGCAAAAAGGCAAGTGAGCTAAAAAGTTTTTTCGCCCAGAGGATCGTCATCTTACCCATACCCTGCGTATGCCTGCCGAGCGCTTCACGCGCCGTTGCCCCTTCAAGGTGTTCCATGCTGAAGCAGACGCCGAAAGGCTCGCTGTGCAGGTCAAAAACACGGACAACGCCGGGGTGGATCAGGTGGCGCAATGTGTAGAATTCCTGGGCCAGGGCGAGCCTTGCCCGGGGATGCGAGTTCAGTTCCGGCAAAAGACGTTTGAGGGCGACCTTCGGATGGGCGTCGCCCCATTCCACCCGCCTGAGATCCAAAGCCGCATACACTTCGCACATCCCACCGAAGCCCAATAAATTGACCAGATGGAACCTTGCTTTGCCGACGGTACTGTGTACCGGTGTTGGCCTCCTGAACCTTCTTGGGAGGATGGCTGGCGTAGGAGTGCGGAGTCTGCTTTGTTTTCGCAAGGGTAACGCCCTTTTTTTCTTGAATTTTCTCGTCATGGCGGGCCCGCGTTATGCCGGTTTGGAAATGAAAATGGCCACAAAGGTGATATTGTCCAGTTGGGCCATTTCATTCAGGGCCCTGGTCATTTTCTCAACGGCTTCCGTGGCTGAGGTTGTATTCAAATAGGCTGTAATCGCCTCCGGAGTGATGCTGTTGGAGAGCCCGTCCGAGCAAAGCAAAAAACGATCACCTGCGTGCACGGCAAAACGGACTTCCTCCGTCCGCAGGTCGTCGCGGATGCCCACGGCGTTGGTGATGATGTTGCCACGCACCATGCGACGGGCTTCAGGGGCGGTCAGCGCTCCTGTGTCTATTTTTTCCTGGCGCAGAGTGTGATCTTTGGTGCACTGGTAGAGCACGCCGTCGCGGAACAAATAACAGCGGCTGTCGCCAGCCCAGAGGCAGGCGCCACTATTCTCATGAATCAACAAGGCGACAACGGTGCTCGCCGCGGTTGTGCCCTTTTCCTTTTCCTGACGGCGAAACAGATCGTTGGCTTTGCGCAGGCTGTGCATGGTCTTCTCGACATGGTCGTCCAGTGACTCCGGCCTGGGCACCCGCATAAGAAAGCGGGCGATGCATTTGCTGGCGAGTCCTCCATGGTCGCTCCCTCCTACGCCGTCGGCCACCATCCAGAGCATGTGCTTGGCCCAGTTGAGATACGAATCCTGGTTTTCAGACCGAAATTTCCCCTGCCGGCTCCAGGCCCAGGATTCGACAGTCACGGGCAATAGCCGCATTTTTTGCTCCATAGGGATCACCGGGATTGTTGAATTCGTACGCTTGTCGGAGGCACAGGGTCGGTTTGATCTT
>CAIMMA010000235.1 GCA_903842475.1 uncultured bacterium | reverse complement strand
CCTGCTCCCGTGAAAATGAGCTTGTCTAAAGTCCCAGCGTCCAGTGATGGGGCCAATGTAAAAGTTCAAGAGCTAGATGATGCCGATTTGACAGGAATTGAGGATGCGAGCAGTGAGGTCAATGGTGAGTGGCGGGGGGTGTGCAAAAAGAACAGCATTCACTCCGTGGAGGACTTCCAGCGAACTGTCCAGAATGATGCCGTGCTCTCTAGCCATTTCTCGGGATTCAACTGGGAGAACGCCAAAATCGGCAAGCAGGATGAAGAGATTCTGGCGTATGTCGCGCACCGAAAAGGTGATGTCATCAAAAAGACATCCAAACCTATCCGGTTGCCTAAGGGGGACGGGTATATCACTGATGGAGTTCGTGTTGCGCGCACCTACTGCTGCAACGACATCAATATGACGCCTTCTGCAGGTACGCCCAACAAAGAGTTGCCCCCCATCGCCATGACGCCTTCAGCCGGTGAGCCCGGAGAAGGGCTACCTCTTGGAGTGTTTCCAGCAGTCCATTCTTGGGAACCGTTTCCTGGAAGCTTATCAAGATCCTCTCAATCTTTTGATGCTCCAGATTCAAAACCCGTTCCTGAGCCAGCCACCATGCTGCTCTTCGGATTCGGTATTGCTGGCCTGGCCGCGGTCCTCAGAATAAAAAGTAAATAGCTTATCTCGAGCTATTCGAAACTCAGCAGATACACCGCGCCCCTGTTCTCGCCATTTTTTAAAGGTGCAAATGCTTGTTTGAGTTCAATGACAACGGTGGGCCAAGATATTTTCTTGACTTGGAAAGTAAATCGTTGTCACGGTTTAAGTATATTCAATAATGTCAGCTAGTTATTTTTTGCACACTGTGACGATTGACGCGCTGATATCGCCAGGTTTTTCCGGATTCCCATCTGCATTTTTTTCCCGCGGCCGTGGCTTGACCCGTATGAAAAACGGGGGACTTCAGTTACGTGCAAGAGCACTTTTTTTGCACGGGCCTTACAGGGGGACCATTGGTAACCTGCTGGTAGCATGACGTTATGGCATCTGTCCCATGCGAAATGATGCGGCCTCTTCTTACAACCCCGGAATACCGATATGCTGGATGCGGACCGCATTGAGTCCTTCTTCATAGGCCAGCAGCTTGCCTTCTTTGCGGTGCAGGCGAAAGGCCAGGGCATGGGAAAGGACCCGGATGGGGTAATCGCGGGGCAGTTGCTGGAGATAGGGCTGGATGGTAATGAAATCAATGGCGCCGTACTGCTGCATGATAAAGCGCAGGCCGCCGTTTTTAGGGCCGATGTTGTAAGCGAGCAGGCCGAGGAACAGGTCGTTTTTCATCTGGTCGAGATAAAAATTGAGGGTGGCGGCGGCGATGAAACCGTTATGTCGATGATCCGTTATTGACGATTGACTGCCCCCGAGCGCCCTGCCGGCCTTGGTCAGCACCGATTCCGGCACTTGGGTAATCTGAAACAGTCCCTGGCCGCCATCCTTACTTTCCCTCGGCAGGTAGGAGGATTCGGTGGCCGCGATACCGTGGAGCAGGTCCGGGTCGATTCCGAAGGCCTCGGCGGCACCATCGATGTCCTTGCTGTAGGGGCGGGCGCGATCGATGAGCTGCTGCATCTGCCGCGGGTCGAGGCGGCGGTAGGCAGCGAAGACCTGATGGGTCAGGGTTACCCGGCCGGCCTCGGCCTTGCCGCCGATCAGGGTGCGGAAGTGGCCGAAGGATTGGAGGAACTGACCTTGCAAGGTCAGTCCGCCGATCACCAGGGCCAGGCCAAGGGCGATGAGGGCGGGCAGCAGCGGCGATCTGGCCTGCAGCCATCGGCGCAGCCGCAGCCAGCCGATCAGCAGCAGGGCGGCGGCGATAATCAACCCGAGCACGCCCAGGGTGAACGGCAGCAGGTGGGTGAAAAAGCGGGTGCCGGAAAATCGATTGGCCGAGTAGCCCAGCAGGGCGACGATGGCGGTGATGGTGCAGATCGACAGTCCAGCGGTTTCCAGCCCGGTCAGCAGCAGGATTCGGCGGGTGGAGGTCTGTTTTTTTTGCTTGCGCGGCTTGCGAGTCGCCTTTTTAGGGGCCGCGGGTCGCGGTTGTGCCGGTTTGGCGGGTGGGGGAGATTGCCCTGACGGCGATTTTCTGCTCGGCGATGTTTTTGGCGGCACGGATGGTTTCTTCATTGAACAAGCGGCGTTGTTGCTCTCTGCATGGAACCGGCGGCTGGTATCTGCCGGAGAAGGCGACAACTCTGGAAAGGGTGGCGCCCGCGGATGGTATGATCTGACCCCTGCCTGGACGAGTGTTTCTTTCCTGGTCGCCAGGTATGCCTTTGAAAAGACCACTTTTTGCTGTTCCCTGTCAATCAATACCCTCAACGGAGAACGATAATGAAACTGTTCGAGGTGCATTCGCAAACCTGCAACCGGGATGGTTTTTGCGCCGCTGTCTGTCCTGTTGGCATAATTGTCTTTAAAAAGGGAGCGGTGCCAACGCTGGTTGAGGAGGCTGAGGAAGTTTGTGTCCGTTGCGGCCATTGCGTCGCGGTCTGTCCGACCGGCAGCTTGAACCATCGTGACGTGCCGCTGGAACAATGTCCACCGGTCCATCCGGAGTGGCGCCTTTCCGCCGAACAGGGCGAACATTTTCTCCGGTCGCGGCGTTCTATCCGGGTCTATAAAAATAAGCCAATACCAAGGGGCGAATTGACCTGCTTGATTGAGATCGCCCGCCATGCCCCGTCCGGCCATAACTCCCAGAGCGCCCAGTGGCTGGTTCTCGGCGACCGCGCCGAACTGGGTCGTTTGGCCTCTCAGGTGATTGCTTGGATGGGCTGGATGCAGGTTCATCGGGAGGATGTGGCGTCGTCGCTCCACCTCGATCGGACCATTGCCCGCTGGCAGGCCGGCGAGGATGTCATTTTGCGGGGAGCTCCGGTGGTGCTTGTCGCCCATGCACCTCAGGACGACCGCATGGCCCCCTCGACCTGCACCATCGCGCTCGCCTATCTGGAGCTGGCGGCCACCTCGCTGGGACTCGGCACCTGCTGGGCCGGGTATTTTCATGCGGCCGCCACCAGTTTTCCGCCGATGCTGGCGGCCCTGGCCCTGCCTGCCGGCCATCAGTGCTTCGGGGCCATGATGGTGGGCTATCCGCAACACCGCTACCACCGCCTGCCGACCCGCAAAACCCCGAACATTACCTGGCGGATGGGCTGAATCCCGGCTTTTCGGTCCAGAATTGGCGCTGCGTTGCCTGAATGTTTCCGACATCCTGAAAATGTTCCGTCTTCCCCCCCCCAGAGGTCATCGAGACGCGTTCCTGGTTCGTTGCGGGTATTGGGAGTACACGCCTTTTTCCGGTTTGCAGAATGGATACTGATGCTTATAGAGTTCAGGAACCTTGTTTTTTTTCAGAACTCTACTGCGAGCAAACCGGTGAGCAACCAATCGATCCATCAACATGCTGCCCCTGCGACCGTTGCCTGGCACACCCTGACCCAGGAGGCGGTGTTGACCAGACTGGAAAGCAGCGAGGCCGGGCTGTCGCTTGCTCGGGCCCGGCAGCAGCTGGAACTCCACGGCCCCAACCAGATCAAAAGAAAACAGGGGGACGGTGTCCTCCAGCTTCTCTGGCGGCAGATCAATAATCCCCTGATCTGGGTACTGCTCGGTTCCGGAACCTTGGCAATGGCCCTGGGTAAATTGACCGACGGTCTGGTGGTCCTCTCGGTGGTGGTCATCAACGCCATCATCGGTTTTATCCAGGAATTCAAAGCCGGTCGGGCCATCGAGGCCCTCTCCGCCATGGTGCCGCGGAACGCCGTCGTCATCCGCGAAGGCAAAAGCGGCACCGTGCCGGCGGCCGAGCTTGTGCCCGGCGATCTGGTGGTGCTGGCGGCCGGCGATAGCGTGCCGGCGGATCTGCGGCTCCTGTCGCTGAAAAATCTTCAGATTGAAGAGGCTGCCCTGACCGGCGAATCCATGCCGGTGGGGAAATCTGTGGCCCCGGCCAAGGTTGAAGCCGTGCTCGGCGACCGGACCTGCATGGCCTACAGCGGCACCCTGGTCACCTCGGGCTCGGCCACGGCTGTGGTCATCGGCACCGGCATGGATACCGAACTGGGCCGGATCTCCGCCATGCTCGACCGCACCATCGATCTCGACACCCCGCTCACCAAGAAACTGGGCGAGGTCAGCCAGTACATCACCATCGGGATTGTCCTGATCTCCGTGATCATTCTTACCATCGGCGTCAAGCGAGCCCTGGATCAGGCCATCCCCCTGGCCCTGGCGTTGAAGGAGACCCTGGTCTTTGCTATTGCCCTGGCGGTCGGGGCCATCCCCGAAGGCCTGCCGGCGGTGGTGACCATCGCCCTGGCCATCGGGGTGCAGCGGATGGCTCGCCGCAACGCTATTATTCGCCGGCTGCCGGCGGTCGAGACCTTGGGCAGCACCACGGTGATCTGTTCCGACAAGACCGGTACCCTGACCTGCAACGAGATGACCGTCACCGAGCTCATGACCGTGCAGGCAAACTGCCGGATCAGCGGCACCGGCTATGAACCGGTCGGCGGTTTTATGGTTGACGGTCAAACCATTGAGCGTCTGCCCGAGGATATGCGCGACCTGCTGGTCAAGGCGGTGCTCTGCAACGATGCCACCCTGCAATCCGATGCTGCCGGAGGGGCCATCACCGGTGATCCGACCGAGGCGGCCCTGCTGGTGGCCGCGGCCAAGGCCGAGCTCCTGGCCGAGGATTGCAATCGCCGCTTTCCCCGGCTTGATGCCATCCCCTTTGCTTCTGAAAATCAATACATGGCTACCCTGCACGGCGGGGCCGGGCGAGTTGTCATCCTCAAAGGCGCGCCCGAGGTTATCCTCCAGCGCTGTCAAGCCGCCGGCGAGGATGCGTCCGCCTGGCGGCAAGGGATTATGGCGGAAGTCAACCGGATGGGCAGCCAGGGGATGCGGGTGTTGGCCCTTGCCGATAAAAAATTAGCCGCTGATAGCCCTGACGAATTGCTGCCGGAAACCGTGGCCGAGGGCTTTGCCTTTGCCGGTCTGGTGGGTATGATCGATCCGCCCCGCCCCGAGGCGTTGGCGGCGATCCAGGCCTGTCACCGGGCCGGGATTGTGGTCAAGATGATCACCGGCGATCATCAAGCAACCGCTCTGGCCATCGGCACGGAACTCAATCTGGCCGGCAATGGCGTGGCGGTCTCCGGGGTGGAGCTGGCCGATATGGACGACAACACCCTGCAGCAAACTGTGCGGACCACCAATATCTTCGCGCGGGTGGCCCCGGAACATAAGCTGCGCCTGGTCAGGGCCCTGCAGTTGGATAATCATATCGTGGCCATGACCGGCGACGGCGTTAATGATGCCCCCTCGCTTAAGCAGGCCAATATCGGCGTGGCCATGGGCATTACCGGTACGGCGGTATCCAAGGAATCGGCGGATATTGTCCTGGCCGACGACAATTTTGCCAGTATCGGCGCCGCGGTGGAAGAGGGGCGGCGCGTCTACGACAATCTGGTCAAGTCGCTGGCCTTTCTCCTGCCCACCAACCTCGGGCTGGCCCTGATCCTCGTCTACGGCATCATGTTTTTTCCTTTTGATCCGGTCACCAAGGTCCTGCTCCTGCCCATGCTGCCGACCCAGTTGTTGTGGATCAACCTGGTGGCGGCGGTAGCCCTGGCGCTGCCGCTGGCCTTTGAGGTCAAGGAGCCGGACATCATGCATCGATTGCCGCGCCGCCCCGAGGCCCCGCTGTTCAGCGGGTTTGTGGTGTTCCGGGTGGTGCTGGTTTCCGTGCTGATGACCGCCGGCACCGTTCTTCTTTTTCATATGGAACACCACAACGGTATCGCCGCCGGCCTTTCCGAAGCCCTGGCCCTGGCAAAGGCCCAGACCATGGCCGTGACCTTTGTCATCCTCTTTCAGATTTTTTACATGATCCATTGCCGGTCGCTGCAGGATACTCTCCTTAAGATCGGTTTTTTCAGCAATCCGACCGTGTTCTGGGGGATTGGCGTCGTCCTTGCGCTGCAGGCTTTGTTTATCTATGTACCGTTCATGCAGCGGGTGTTCCGGACCGCACCGTTGTCGCTTCTGGATATTGGTTTGGCTGTCGCCGCCGGATTTGTCATTTTTCCGGTGATTTCCTTGGAAAAATGGGTTCGCTCTTTCGCCTTGCGCAGGCGGGCAACCGGCACTTGATCGCACGCTCGGCGCCTCTTCTTTTCCTTTTTCCGGCAGCTGCGGCTGGTCGAGGAGCAATCCTGCATGCGGTGGCCCTGGGCCCGATTTCGGCAGGTTCCGTCGGCGGGGAATATCGGTATTGCCTTGGCCTTCATAAAAAGGTCGGCTTGGTGCGGGTTTATGGTGTATGATCAATCCAATGGCTGAGCTTTCAGCCGCCGGGCAGGTGCCGGGCCGTTTCAATCTGCCTTTCCCCTTAAGCACATTTGCAACCCAGGCTTACGGAGGTTCTTATGCTGGCTGCATTCACCGGAGTAAAAGTGTTGGATTTGTCGCGTCTTTTGCCGGGGCCGTTCTGCTCCATGCTGCTGGCGGATTTTGGCGCCGATGTCATTAAAGTGGAGGATCCCAACGGCGGCGACTACATCCGTGGGTGGCCACCGTTCCTGGGCAAAAACAGCGGTTTCCACATCGTGCTGAATCGCAATAAACGGTCCATGACGCTGAACCTGAAGAAGCCGGAGGGCAAGGAAATTTTCAAACAGTTGGTGGCCGAAGCCGATGTGGTGCTGGAGGGATTTCGGCCCGGAGTCATGGAGCGGCTGGGTCTGGGATATAAGGATTTGCGAGCCATCAATCCCTGTCTGATTTATTGCGCCATCACCGGCTACGGATCGGATGGCCCGCGTGCTCAACGGGCCGGGCACGACATCAATTATCTGGCCTTGAATGGGGTGCTTTCCTACAGCGGGCAGGAAGGCCAGCCGACGCTTCCCGGAGTGCAGGTCGCCGACCTGGGGGGCGGGGCCCTGTATGCCGCCTTCAGCATCGCCGCTGCGTTGTTTGCCCGGGAACGGTTGGGCAAGGGGCAGTTCATCGACATCGCCATGGCCGACGGCGCTCTCACCTGGCACTGCCTCCGCTGGGGCAAGTATCTGGCGGACGGCATCGTGCCAAGGCCGGGCGACGATATGCTCAATCATGGTTTTGCCTGTTACAATGTCTATGCAACCCGTGACGGTCGTTTCATGTCCCTGGGGGCCCTGGAGCCGCAATTCTGGAAACTCTTCTGCGAAAGTGTCGGTCAACCCGACTGGAACCAGCCGAATTATTTTGAACCCGGTCTCCATCAGCAGGCACTGCAGCAACAGGTGGCCGAGTTGTTCCGAACCAAGACCCAGGCTGAGTGGATCCGACTGTTTGCCGATAAGGATTGCTGTTGCGAACCGGTATTGAATCTGGACGAGGTGATGCAGGACAAGCAGACGTACCAGCGCCAGATGGTGGTGGATCTGATGCACGAGCGCTGGGGTTCGTATCGGCAACTGGGCATTGCCCCAAAGCTGTCATTGACCCCGGGGACGATCCGTGACCATGCACCGGAACTCGGCGAACACACCGTTGATATCCTGATGGAGATCGGGGTGGATGAGCTCACCCAGGATCGTCTCAAAACCGGCGGGGTTATCTAAGGGGCTGTCAAAAAGTAACCTGACCATCGTGCATCTCATCTTCGGGCCATCTCATTTTTTGACAGCCCCTAAGCGCGACGGCGGCACAGGGCGCGCCGCCGCGATGCACGTCCCGTGAATCCCCGGGTTGACTGCCGCGGACTGATCCTGCGGAAAGGGGTACGGTTACATACCGAGGGCGAACATGGCTTCGAGGTCATGCCGGGAAAAGGCCTGAAAGGCCAGCATGGTCTCGGTTTTGGTAATGCCCGTGATCGTCAGCATTTTCTTGGTTACCAGATCGGCCAGATCCTCGTTGGTCTTGACCCGAACGATGGCGACCAGATCAAAATTGCCGCTCACCGAATAGACCTCGCTGATGCCTTCCAAATCCTGAAGTTTTTCCGCAACCTCATTGATCCTGTTTCGTTCCGCATTGATCAGAATGATTGATGTCACCATAATCCCGCCTTGCGACTGCGCCCCGGCACCTTGGTCCGAAACCGGCCGGCTGCCGGCTGCGGGGCGCATCGATATTTTCATCAATATTTAATTAAGCAGGCAGAACCCCATGTGTCTGCCTGGCCGAGGAGCTGCTGCCGGAGCCAATCACTCGTAGGTGATGCATCCCGCCGGGCAGGAGCCCATGGCCTCTTCGATGCAATCCTCATCACCGCCCTCGGCTAGGATGACATAGGCCTTGGTTTCATCAATATCGAATCCGAAGATTTCCGGGCATAACTCCACACAAGCCTCGCAGCCTAAGCATTCTTCCTGGTCAATGGCTACCTGTTCTGACATCTGGTTTTCCTTTCCTGAGATTTAAAAAGATACCGGCCCCGAAATGTTCGGCGGCCGGCGGTTTTCCGGTGATCCGGGCCGCCCGATTCCCAAGGGCGGCCCGGAGGCATTTTTTTCGTTTTTTTACAACTTGGCGGTTTTCAGATCAATGGTCAATTTGTATTCAGAGGCGTCGTCCCCTTGCTTGACCTCAAAGCCGAGTTTTTTCCCCAAGGCGATCATGTAGCTGTTTTCTGCAAGCACGGTTCCCCAGACGGTTTCCATGCCGCGTTCCTGAGCGATCTCCAGGCATTGCAGCAGCAGTTTGGCGCCGATCCCTTTGCCTTGCCAGAGATCGCCGATCAATACCGAAAATTCGCCTTTTTTACCATCCGGATCGCCGACGATATTGGCCACTCCGAGCATGCGCTCTTCACCTGCTCTATCGTCGAGACCGACAAAGGAAATTTCCCGGTCGTAGTCGATCTGGGTGAAGCGGGCCAGGATTTCCGGCGAAAGCGATTTCACCACGCTGAAGAACCGGTAATAAATGCTGGTGGGGGTGAGGGTGTTGAACAGATCGACAAAGAGCGGCGCATCCTCGGGCTTGATCGGCCGGATGAAGAGCGGCATCTGCATGTCGGTGAGGTCGTGCCGTTCGAGGTGCTGGGGATAGGGGCTGATCACCAGATGCATGTTGGCCGGCCCCTCGGCGCGGGCCAGTTTGATCCGGGCATCGACCACGCAGGGTCGGCCGTTTTTAATGACCACCGGGTTCATGTCCAGTTCGACGATCTCGGGGAAATCGATCACCAGCTGCGACAGCCGGATGAGCAGTTCCTCCAGCTTTTCGAGGTCGGCCGGAGGATGGTTGCGGTATCCCTTGAGCAGCGGCAGAATCCGGGTTTCCTCCATCATCCTTCGCGCCAGCAGCCGGTTGAGCGGCGGCAGGCCCAGTGCCCGGTCGTTGAGCACTTCGGTAAAAACACCGCCGGAACCGAACAGGATCACCGGACCGAAGTTTGCATCGGTTTTGCTGCCGATCAGCAGTTCGAAATCGGGCAGGGCGATGAAGGGCTGCAGGGTGACCCCGGTGATCCGGGCCTTGGGATCAAACACCCTGGCCCCGGTCATGATTCGCTCAAAGGCCCGGCGCAGGTCGGCTTCGTTACGCAGATCGAGCTGGACGCCGCCGGCCTCGGATTTATGGCTGATATCGGGCGAGGCCAGTTTCATCGCCAGCGGAAATTCCAGGTTCTGGGCCAGGGCCAACACCTCGTCGATCGAGGTGGCCAAGACGGTTTCGTTGACCGGAATGCCGTAGGCGGCCAGGACTTTCTTGCTCTCGATCTCGGCGAGCACTTCGACCTCCTGCTCGAAACTCTCGTAAATGGCGCGGAACACGTAATCCCGGTCAAAGAAGAGGTCGGTGGAGAGTTTGGGCGGCACCTGGCTCAGTAATTCCAGATTCTTCCCGTATTCGACCATGTAGAGAAAGGCGCGCACCGCCCGTTCCGGGGTCTCGTAGGAGGGGATGTTGGCCTGGTTGAGGATGGTCTGGGACTGGGCCATCTGTTTGCCGCCCATCCAGCAGGCAAAGACCGGGAACCGTTTGCGTTTGACCAGTTTGGCCAGCGCCGTGGCCACATCCTCGGGTCGGGTCAGGGCCTGGGGCACCATGATCACCAGCACCCCGTCAAAACCCTTGCTCGCCAGGCAGATTTCCAGGGTCTGGGTGAACCGTTCGATGGTGGCGTCGCCGAGGATGTCGATGGGGTTGGCCTGGCTCCAGTGCGACGGTAGGAGCTGGTTGAGCTGGAACACGGTCTCGTCGGGGATCTGCGCCGGCTCCAGGCCGTATTCGGCCAGGGTGTCGGCGGCCATGATCCCCGGCCCGCCGCCGTTGGTGATGATCGCCAGCCGCGAGCCCGAGGGGCGGGGCTGCTTGGCCATCAATTCGGCGCAATCGAACAATCGGGCCAAGGAGGGCACCCGGACGATGCCGGCACGCTTGAACGCAGCGTCGTAGACCGCATCCTCGCCGGCCATGGCGCCGGTGTGGGTGGTGGCGGCCCGGCTGCCGGCGCTGCTTTTGCCGGCCTTGAGGACAATGATCGGTTTAATGCGGGAGACCGCGCGGGCGGCACTCATGAACTTGCGGGTGTTGGTCAGGTTTTCCATGTAGAGGAGGATCGATTTGACCGAACCATCGTTGCCCAGGTAATCGATCATGTCGCCGAAGTCGACATCGAGCATGGAGCCGATACTGACGAAGTGACTGAAGCCGGTGTTTTCCTGATCCGCCCGATCAAGGATGGCGGTGCAGATGGCCCCGCTCTGGGCGACCACCGCCAGGTTACCCTTGGCGGGCATGCCGGTGGCAAAACTGGCGTTGAGCTGTTGACCGGGTCGGATGATGCCCAGGCAGTTGGGGCCGATGATCCGCAACCCCGACCCTTCGGCCGCGCCCTTGATTTGCTCTTCGATCAGGTTGCCCGCTTCCCCCTGCTCCCGGCCGCCGGTGGCGATGATGATCACCCCCTTGGTTCCGGCTCGCACGCACTGCCGGACAATTTCCGGGGCAGTGGCAATGGGGGTGGCGATGATGGCCAGGTCGGGGGGCGGGTCGATCTCGGTGATCGAGCCGTAGGCCTTGAGCCCATGGACGGTGGCATGGTTGGGGTTCACCGGGATTACAGACCCGGCAAAGCCGCCCAGAACCAGGTTGTCGACCAGATTGGATCCAAAGGAGCCCTGCCGGTCGTTGGCCCCGATCACCGCGATGCTTTTCGGATTAAAGAATTGTTCCATGGTTGAGGTCATCCGTATCGATTTGATGAGTTGTTGTCTTCAGGATCGGGTGCACAGGTGCGGGGTTGTCCGGCGTCATCCGGTTCCTCCCGTTCACCTACCCTCTCTTTCGCTGATTTACAAGATATTTGCGGAGATAATCAATGCCAAAAATAATCACGATCCCCAGGCAGGCGAGCCCATAGACCGCGGGTGCCACCGGCCCGGTATTCAAGGCCCGCTGCAGGGGCGGCCAGTAGAGCAGCGCCCAGGAAAGGACGATCTGAATGAGCATGCCGGCCAGCAGCAGGCGGTTGCGGAACAGTCCCCGGTCAAGGCCGGAGCGGCGCTCGTACCGGCGTCCCACCAGATTGCCGATCTGCATGAGGAGAATGGTGGCCAGGGTGATGCCGGCGGCGGACCGGTGGAGCGGCGACGAATCCGTCAAGGGCTGCCCGTAGCGCCAGCCGCCGTCGATCAGCACGTAAAAAAAGAGGAACAGCGCCCACAACCCCTCGATCATGCCGAGGAAACAGTAGCTGCGAACCATCAGTTGGGGGGTGAGCAGGCCCCGGCTGAGGTCGCGCGGCGGCTGGTCCATGACCTCCGGATCGGCGGGCTCCTGGCCCAGTCCCATGGAGGGGACGAGATCGGTGCCCAGATCGATGGAGAGGATGTGGATGATGTTCAGCGCCAGCGGCACCGGCAGGACGATATAGAGGAGATAGGGCAGGATCTCCGGACCGTTGCTCACCAGGACATAGCTGGTGAATTTTTTCATGTTTTCGAACACGGTTCGGCCCTCTTCGATGCCATCGACAATGGAGGCGAAATTATCATCGAGCAGGATGATCTGCGCCGATTCCCGGGCGACATCGGTCCCCTGTCTGCCCATGGCGATGCCGACGTCCGCCGCTCGCAGCGCCGGGGCATCGTTGACCCCGTCGCCGGTCATGGCCACCACCTTGTCCATGTGTTTGAGGGCGGTGACGATCTTCATCTTCTGTTCCGGGGTGGTCCGGGCAAAGATGCGCACCCCCTGCTGCAGCTGTTCGGTCAGGGCGGCGACCGTCAATGTTTTCAGTTGCTCGCCGGTGAGATGTCCGGTTTCGCCAGCGCGCACGATCCCGGCCTTGGCCGCGACCGCCAGCGCCGTGGCCGGGTGGTCGCCGGTGATCATCAGCACCTCGATCCCGGCGCGATGGCATTTGATTACTGCCGCCGGCACCTCCGGTCGGACCGGGTCTTCAATCCCGATGAAACCGGCGAGGATGAGGTCGCGCTCTAGCGTGGCCGCCGAATCCTCGTCCGCAGGGAGCTGGGCGGCCTCTTCCGGTGTCAGCGGCCGATAGGCCACCGCAATCACCCGCAATCCCCGGGCCGCCAGTTGCTGCATGATTGTTTCGCTGTCGGCCAGCTGTCTGGCCAGTACCCTGTCCCAATTCTGAGGTTGCTCCTGAGTTTGGTTCGTTGTGCCCATCCCGACCGAGGTCACCATGGGCCGGATGGCTTCAAAGGCTCCTTTGACACCAAAGAGGAGCTTACCCCGGTGGTGAACGATGCCGCCGGAGCGGCGTTTTTCGACGTCAAAGGCAAAGGAGCGGGCCACCTCCTGCCGCGCCTGGCCCAGATCGCCCAGGCCCAGACTGATAAAATGACGGGCCACGGCCACGTCAAGGGGATCACCGAGCATCTGTTCCGCGGATTGACGGACATCGGAGGCTGCCAGGGCCAGGGTGGTCAGCAGCTGCTCTTCTTCCGGCGGCAAGGCCGCTCCGGAACAGGGATCGATCATCCCGGTAATGGTCAGCCGATTCAGGGTCAGGGTGCCGGTCTTATCGGTGCAGATCACATGCACGGCCCCGAGTGCCTCCACCGCATTGAGACTGGTGACCAGCACCTGCTTGCCGGCCATGCGCAGGCTGCCCATGGCCAGGGCGAGCGTCAGGGTCGGCAGCAACCCTTCCGGGACATTGGCAACGATGATGCCCATCATGAACACCAGGTTCATCCACAACGGTTTGCCGCTGGCAAGGCCATAAAGAAAAAAGCTGAACCCCATGGAGCAGGCGATGATGGTCAGGGTCCGGATCATCCGGGAGATTTCCCGTTCCAGGGGCGAACTGGTGCGGCGGATGGTCTGGGAGAGGTGGGCGATCCGGCCGAAGCGGGTGCGCAAACCGGTGGCGAACACCACCCCCCGGCCGGTGCCCTTGACCACGGTGCAACCGGCGAAACCGATATTCTCGCATTCCTCCAGGCTCTTATCCCGGGCCTGGGCCGAGAGGCGGATGGCCGCCGATTCCCCGGTGAGCGGCGCATTGTCGAGCATCAGCCCCTCGGCGGCGACAATCCGCACATCCGCTGCCAGCTTATCGCCCTCGGAGAGAATCACCACATCGCCGGGGACGATTTCCGTGGCCGCCACCCGGCTGATGCGGTTGCCTCGGCTCACTTCGACCAGATGGGGCAGAAACCGTTTCAGGGCCTCCATGGCCTTTTCGGCCCGATATTCCTGGAAAAAACTGAACAAGGCGTTGAGCAGCGCCACGGCGATCAGGGCCCAGCCGAGCACGCCCATCCCTTCACCGGGATTGATCCGGTGGGCGATGAAACAGATAGCCGCCGAGAGGACCAGGAGGATGGCAAAAAAATTGGTGAACTGCCGCGCCAGGGCCCGCACCAGCTTCCAGCGGTCGACCACTTCATAACGGTTCGGGCCGACATGGGCCAGACGCTCGGCCACCTCTTCAGGGCGTAATCCCTCGGGACTGGAATGCAGGTACCCGTACACCTGGTCCAGGGGGATCTGGCCGATATGGGCAGGACGGATGTTCATAGGCTTCGATAGATGCCGACATCGCAGGCGGTGGCCCGGAGGATCTGCTCGATCCGGTTGCCGTAGAAAAAACGGTGGGGCAGGCTACGTTCAGTGGCCCCCAGCAGAATCATGGCCGCATTGAGCTTACCCGCCTGGATGAGGATTTCCTTGGCCCAGTCGTCGGAGAGCACCGCATGGCGGTCAAAATACCAAGGGGTGCCGCCGGTCTGTTCCCGGATTTCGGCGGCTACCTGGCTCAGATAGGCGTAGCCCTCGGCGATCTTGGCCTTGGCGGTGGTTGCGGAGATATAGCGAAAATGAAGCGGGCTGACGGTCATCACCCGGAGGAGATGCACTCTTTTTACCGAGGCGGCGAGCATCAGCAGGAACGGCATGGCGGTCTTAAATCCCCTGGGGTGGCCGGCCAGGGGAAACAGCAGGGTGCGGGGGCAGCCAAGCAGGCCTGGGCTGACCACCCGAATGGCCATGACATTGCAGACACCGGCGCGGAGGAGTCGCTCCGAGACGGTGCCGGCGAGAAAGCCCCTGCCCCTCGGGGCAATCCGTGCCCCGCAGAGGCAATAATTCTGCTCGCCCGGCGGGATGACCCGGAGCAGGCTGGAGCAGACATCGTCGCGCAGGTCATGGACGGCGGCGCTTCCCTCGATACCGTGGAGGTGGCACTCTTTGATGATGGCGGCGAATTTGGTTTCGATCCGCCCGGGGGCAAGCGAGCCGTCGAGGATGTGAATCAGCAAGAGCTGCCGGCTGGGAAAGGTGGCGGCCATTTGGATGGCGTAGCGGGATACCCAGTCCGCATTGATCGAACCGTCGTGGGCCAGGACAATCCGTCGGTTCATCGCCCCTCCGCAAAGTGAAATCATAATCACAGCAAGAAAGATATCCTTCTGATATTGAACGCGATACTTTAGGGGAAAGCAAGAGGGGATTTGCCGAGCCTCGTGGAAAGGAACAGCGGTTCAAGCGGCAATATGCTATTTTATCCAGCAACGCGCGCCTGTTCAGGCCGGTTTGTTTCCACTCGGCCTGAGCGGGGTAAAGAAGCGCATCCATGCAATTGACTTGCAAGAGGTGATCATGGCGGCAAAAACCATCAAACTCTACAGTCTTTCCACCTGCAGCTACTGTCAGGCCATCAAAAAAATGCTCAAGGATCTGGAGGTTGCCCACAGCTTCGTCGATGCCGATCTGCTGGTTGATCAGGAGCGGGAAAATCTGCTCGCCGAATTAGGTGCGATCAATCCCTCCTGTTCCTTCCCTACCATTGTTATCGATGGCCAGGTCATTACCGGTTTCAAGGTGCAGGAGATCAAGGAGGTCATCGGGGTGCGCACCAAGGTAGACGATCTGTATGACCAGCTGCGCAAGGTTCAGGAACCCAAAGGATATTTTTTTAATGGCGACCGGGAGCGAACCTTCGATCTACTTCGAGGCCTGCTGACCAACAAGGACCGTTACGGTTATATGGCCTGTCCCTGCCGGTTGGCCTCGGGAAAGCAGCCGCAGGATCAGGATATCATCTGTCCCTGTGTCTATCGACAGCCGGATGTCGAAGAATTCGGGGCCTGCTATTGTCAGCTG
>CAIMMA010000234.1 GCA_903842475.1 uncultured bacterium | reverse complement strand
AGATTCAGGTGCCCATCTGCCGGGAACAGGCTATCAACCCTCTTGGCGCTGTAACCCCAACGCTTATACCTACAGCGTCATTCTTTGGTTGCGCCATTCGGCTCAGATCTGAGCGGCGGCCTGCAGTCGTTGTTTCATTCCCGCTGCCCGCACCATACGTCTATCAGGTGTGGGAAGAGATGCACTGGAAGTTTCCACAGTCCGTTGCGGTATTTTCACCGACTTCTCGCCAGAAAGCCTTTCTGATCGGTCAGTTGTATCAAGTTGCGAAAAGCTCTTGTGAAGCTGGTCGATGCTTCCACAGACAATTTTCAAGTAATCTTCGCGACGGAGGTTTCTGGCCAAGGCCGCTTCAGGGGGCAAAAACTCGAAATCTTGGGTAAGTATCTTTCTGCCGCTGCGGCGCCTTTCATCGTGTTTGAGGTCACGAAAGAAGCCTTCAGCATAGTTGTTGGTCCGATCCACCAAGCGTGTTTCACCCGACGGTAACGCAATCTCGTGCCCCCAGAGCGAACTCCCATGTTTGTCAATGTGGCGAATAATAATGCTAATAGCCTTGTGGATATCCGAATTGGTAATACTTGCATCACTTCGCGACTTGAGAGAAAGAATTAGCGCCTCAACTTGCTTCCTGATATCTGAGAGATTTTCAGTGGTTATAGCGGATTCCGGTGGATTCACCTTGCTTTTTGATGGGATGAGCCGCAATGCGCTTCTCAACTCGTCAAATATCCCGGCTCGTTCGGTAATGTAGCGAGAGTGCTGGCGTAACGGGAGATCACACTCAACCGGAGCAAGAATATTCCGTAAACGCTTCAGAACCTTGAGTACTCCTTCCTCTGCAGGGGGAAATTCCAGAAAACCATCCACCCCTTTGAGGGCAAGTGTACAGCGTGCATAGAGATCGTGATATGGCCGATCGAACGGAAAATCATCTCCACTACTGTCAGCCTTGTAGTCCAAGACCCACTGAGCAATGGAGCGAACTGCGCCGATGCCTGCACTGCCTTTAGGCAGTGTGCGATCCTTAACGTCCTCTTCCAGCCAGGTTTTCATCTCCCGCCGCACACTCTCCACTTCGCTTCCCAGTTTACGGCCAAGATCACGAGCCAGCATACGCAGCCGCGACCGTACCTTCAGCTTGCGAAACGCATCTCGGAGAGCATCGTGAGAGTGCTTCAACAAGTCGCTCCCGATGTCTTTGAGGAAATGGGCATGGCAGGCCAGAACGGGAATATCGAGATCTTCTTCCGCTAAAAAATCAACCACGGCATGGCTCATCGCATGTCCCAGATCCCGCACAATCGCACATGGCGCCCCGAAATCTGTGGCTACCTCACGCAG
Source organism: uncultured bacterium (assembly GCA_903842475.1). Classification (GTDB taxonomy): domain Bacteria; phylum Desulfobacterota; class Desulfobulbia; order Desulfobulbales; family Desulfobulbaceae; genus Desulfobulbus. Next base: position 1,838 of record CAIMMA010000234.1, on the reverse strand, counting down.
GCAGGGTAGGATAGCATCGGCTCGTTCTGTAGGCAGTTTCCAGGCGCCAAGGACCCATCGCCGCCACCCCGCTAATACTACGAACAGGGTGCCTCGTCCATTCTCGCCAGTTGCATCAATATGCCAAGGGCTGCCACCGTCTGAATCAATCACTGCGCGAAGTTCTTCGATGTGCGCTTTGTGCAAACGAAGCAGATAGTCGAGAAAAAACCGCTCCAGGTTACTCACCTCTCCGCTGGATAAAGTGATGCCGTACTCAGTCTCAAGCGCTGAACGGATCTCTTCTCGCTGCCAATGTCCGAGGTAACGCTTGATGCCTACGAAGACGATAACGTCATAACCCACAACTCGCCGTGGAGGAAATTCTTCGACCAGCATGGTAGCCCTGCGGATAACCTGCTCACCGGATGGATGTCGGCAACCTACAGCGCACTTCTCGACCGTTTCCCAAGCCTCGAATTCCCCGTGTGAAAGCGTCCTACCCTGGCGCGACCTGGTCTTTTGCACCTTCATAGGCCCACAGCATATCGGACATACTCCTTTCACTGGCACCAATCTTACTTTCGCACCTTTGAGGCTTGTGAATCGCTCCCGCAGTTTATCCACCGCATACTTGGCCAGATCTCTTAAACCCTTGAGCGCTTCGGGCCCTGCGCCGTTTTTTTTTGCTCTGCTACCCCGTATTGAACCATAACCTCTGCCACCTGTTCTACGCTCACTGAAAATCCCCGGGCAGCAAGCCGTGCTGCCACTAAACCGGAGGTAACGCATACCCGACCTGCTAAAAGCGCCTCCACCAAGATCTCGATGACTGTTGTAGCTGGTAATGGGACAACAATCCCTGTTTGCAAATCCTGCCGCCTCTTTTGCTGATCGGCTGCTACTTCCTGCGAGAGGCTTACATACAGGTAGGTACCATTCCACTCCTCACGTTTGACTGCATTCTCGCGTACAAGATCCAATAGCGTGTTGTAAACACGAATATGGAGTAATCCCTCAAGTTCCTCATGGGTAAAGCCGGCTGGTCCGCTCTCGACCAATGACTTGAGAGTCGCTTTAAGCGTGCCACTCTTGGAAAAACCCACATCCTGATAAAACCATAACCCCCTTTCATCGAACTTGGGGATGTCTACTAGCGTGTAGTAACTACCCGCATGGGTATAACTGGTTCGATAACCAATCTCCTTGAGTCGGCGAAATACGCTCGTGCGAGACCGTGTGTTGAGGGTTAGATAAAGGTCATCAAGCACAACAGCCATGGTCCGATGAAACAGGCCCCGCAAAGCTTTCGCCGCACCTTTTTTATCAAGCATGAACGATCCCCCTGGAACAATTAGTATTGAAAGTGTCATTACAATACCAATTGTTCCAGGCTCATGCTTGGTTGTCAAGATGTAACTACCTGTAAATAAACAGGTTACTAAAATTACATTTCACTGCTACTAGACTAAATTGGAACAATCCGTACTAGTCTGCACAGATAAAGACAAATTATATTAGCATGTTACATTATCTAACCAATGAATGACGCCGTAGTATAATTCACTCATGGGGTCTTCCAGCGCTGCCTTTATCCAATCTATTCGCTCTGCTCTTGGTGGGGAAAAGGTATCTTTTATGCCATTTCTTCCGGATGACTCAAAAAAACAGTGTTCAAAATGCTTCTTCCGGAACCGAACCATGATCACATCGAATGTTGTAATCGGTCCTTGGCAGTAAATACGCTCGAAGTGTGCCCGGCACTCCGCCTCCGAAGCAAAAAAAATCATTGCAGGGTATGCCACGCTACCATCCCCCCTGCAAATTGATCATGAACACATTGTACTTGTTTTCGTTTT
>CAIMMA010000233.1 GCA_903842475.1 uncultured bacterium | reverse complement strand
CTGGATCATCTCGCCCTCAAAGGGTTGGAACGGTTGGGATCGGCCTCGCCGCTGGCGGGCGCCACCCTTTATGCGGATGCCGCGATATCCGCTCCGAACCAACCTTCCCGGCTGGCGCGGATGGCCGCTCAGAAGCTGACCGCCGCCGTCCTGCTCCTCGACCAGCAATTGCCGGAGAGCGCCCTGGAGCTGCTGGTGGCCGCCCTTTTTGCCGCCACCGCAGACCGAGCCGGTTTGGAAAACCCGCTCAACCCCCAAGAGGCCGGCGTCTGGCTCTATGGCCGGGGGGTGCCCCAAGGGTACCTCACGGGAGACGATGCCAGCCTGGTCATGCGGGCCATGGTGCTGGCCCAGTGCACCACGGTGCCGCCGGAACTACTCCGCTCCCTGGTTGACGAGGTGGCGCTGTTTGTGGGGGAAAGGATTTGAAAACCGAGTATGTTCTGCTCTGCATGCGGCCGGATCAGCCGGACTAAAGCAGCGAACATGCCGCCGACGGCCTGCCACGACGTTCAGGATAACCGCGTAGACCTCCTGTTGCCAAGCTGTTGAATCAGGTATTTATTAGGATCGAACCCAAACACCCCTCAAACGATCTTGTGCGACCATGAGCCTCGACTACGCCACCCTTGACCTGCTGCGCCGCGATCACCCGGCCTGGCGGCTATTGCGCTCCGATCACGCGCCGCTGGTGGTCAGTTTCCTGCATCGGGTATTTATTGAACCCAATGTCCGGGTAATGGCGCAGGCCGACTTGAGCGAGGCACTCGAAGATGAGCTATGGGCGCTGCGGGAACTCCATGGACCGGAGGCTTTTCCCAAATCTGCCCTGGCCTATCTCAACGATTGGGCAGACAACGACCGCGGCTGGTTGCGTAAATTTTACCCCCCCGGATTGGATGAACCGCATTTCGATGTGACGCCAGCCTCCGAAAAGGCCCTAACTTGGCTGACGAGTCTCACCGAACGCACCTTTGTCGGCACCGAGTCGCGACTCCTCACCTTGTTTGCCTTGCTCCGGCAGATGAGCGAGGGCAGTGAAACCGATCCCGCGACCCGGATTGCCGAGCTCAACAAACGGCGCATTGAGATCGATAGCGAAATTGCCCGGATTGCATCCGGGGATATCCCCCTGCTGGATGCCACCGCGCTCAAAGACCGTTTTCAGCAGTTTCTCCAACTGGCGCGTGAGTTGCTCGCCGACTTTCGCGAGGTGGAGCACAACTTTCGTACGCTTGACCGGCGGATGCGCGAACGCATCGCCCTCTGGGATGGCGCCAAAGGGAAATTGCTGCAAGAAATCATGGGCGAACGGGATGCGATTGCCGATTCGGATCAAGGCAAAAGCTTTCGCGCCTTCTGGGATTTTCTCATGTCGCAGGCACGCCAGGAGGAACTGAGCCAGCTGTTGGACCAGGTACTGACCCTGCCGCCCATCACCGAAATGCTACCCGAACCCCGTTTGCGCCGGGTGCATTACGACTGGCTGTCGGCCGGAGAGAACACCCAACGCACCGTTGCCCGGCTTTCCCAGCAGCTCAGGCGTTTTCTCGATGACCAGGCTTGGTTGGAGAATCGCCGCATCATGGATATCCTGCACGACATCGAAGCCCGAACGCTGGCGGTCCGTGAGGCGTTGCCAACCGACCCTGCCTTCATGGAACTTGCCGACACTGCCGCCAGTATCGAACTGCCGATGGAGCGACCGCTCTACCGACCACAGGTCAAGCCGCTGATTGCCGATCTGGAACTGGAGGAAGGCGATGCGGAGGCGCACCTCGATACCAGCGCCCTGTATGCCCAGGTGGCTGTTGATCGGGCGGAACTTGCCCGCCATATCCGCCAGGCGTTACAGGCGCGTTCCCAGATCAGTCTGGCCGAAATACTAGCCGATCATCCGCTGCGCCAGGGACTGACGGAACTGCTGGCCTATCTCCAACTGGCGGGGCACCTGCCCCATACCGTCATCGACGAGGACAACATTGATACCGCCGCGTGGGAAGGGGTGAACGGAATCCTTCGTCGCGCCCGCCTGCCGCGAATTATTTTTGTAAGGAAAGGTTGATGAACGAAGTACCTACCCCGGCCCCGGTGACTTCCCGTGCCGATCATGACCTCTCCTCGGTCGTGGTGCCGCTGCTCAAAGGCGTCGTTTATCTGGAAGAAAATCCGTCGTTGTGGAGCGCCTTGCTTAATCTGCAGGCCCGGGTGGGCGATTATGTTGCAGTCCTTGGCCTGGAACTGGTCGTGGACGAGGCCGACGGCTATGCCTTTCTCCAGGCGCGACCTGAGGATGAGAGCGGGGAGACCGCCTCCCTTCATCGCCTGATGACGCGTCGGCAGCTCTCTTTTCCGGTCAGTCTGCTCCTGGCGTTGCTCCGCAAAAAACTGGCAGAGTTCGACGCGGTGGGCGGCGATACCCGCTTGATCCTCTCCCGCGACGAGGTTGTGGAGCTGATCCGGGTTTTCCTGCCCGCCGGCAGCAATGAGACCCGGCTGATCGATCAGGTGGATGCGCATCTGAACAAGGTGGTCGATCTGGGGCTTGTCCGCCGCTTACGCGGCCAGGAACAGATGTTCGAAATACGGCGCATCCTCAAGGCCTTTGTCGATGCCCAGTGGCTGGCGGAGTTCGACCAGCGGCTGGCTGCCTATCAAAACCAGCTGGCCGGCAAGGAGACAAGCGATGGCTGAACTCCAACGGCTGGGTTTCATCGGCGACGACCGGTTGGCCGGCTTTCGTCTTCTGCGGCTGGAAGTCTTCAACTGGGGCACCTTTGACGGGCGCGTGTGGACGCTGCATCTCAATGGTCAAAACGCCCTGCTCACCGGTGAGATTGGCTCGGGCAAATCCACCCTGGTCGATGCCGTCACCACCCTGCTGGTCCCCTCCCAGCGCATTGCCTATAACAAGGCGGCCGGGGCGGATGCCCGTGAACGCACCCTGCGCTCCTACGTCTTGGGTCATTACAAATCCGAACGTAACGAGGTGGGCGGCAGCGCCAAGCCGGTAGCTCTGCGCGACCACAACAACTATACCGTCATTCTCGGCGTCTTTGCCAATGCCGGCTACGGCAAGACCGTGACCCTGGCCCAGGTCTTCTCGATGAAGGATGCCCAAGGGCAACCGGGTCGCTTTTTTGCTGTTTGCGAGCGTGAGCTCTCCATCGCCGTCGACTTCGCCAGGTTCGGACCGGAAATGGGTGCGTTGCGTAAACGCCTGCGTGGGACGGACGTGGAGCTGTTTGATACCTTCCCCCCTTATGGCGCCTGGTTTCGGCGACGTTTCGGGATCGATAACGAGCAGGCGCTGGACCTCTTCCACCAGACCGTGTCGTTGAAATCGGTGGGGAATCTCACCGGTTTCGTCCGTTCCCACATGCTCGAACCCGGTGATGTCGCCCCCCGCATCACCGCCCTGATTACTCATTTTGACGACCTCAACCGGGCCCACGAAGCCGTCCTCAAGGCCAAACAGCAGGTAGCAATGCTGGCGCCCCTGGTGGCTGACTGCAATCGTTATGGGGAATTGGAGTCAGCCGCCAAAGAACTCCGCAACTGCCGCGATGCGCTCAGACCATGGTTTGCCGGTATCAAGCTGGATTTGCTGCATAAAAGGCTTGCCGTTCTTGGCGATGAACGCATCCAGCACCATACCAAAATTGAAGGTTTGGAGGAGCTGCGGCGCGCACAGCGGGAACGGGAGCGGGATTTGCGAGGAGCCATCGCTGCCAACGGTGGCGACCGCCTTGACAACATCGCTGCCGAGATCCGTCGGATAAGTGAGGAGCAGCATCGGCGCCGGCACAAGGCCGACATCTATAATGCATTTGTGCGATCCTTGGAAATGCAGCCGGTCGAGGACGAGGAAGCCTTTCTCGCCCAACGACGGCAAGCTGCGGTCCAACTGGAGAAGGAGGCGGAAAAGGAGGCCTCCATTCAGAACGATCTGAACGAGGCCGGGGTGCGCCTTGCTCAAGGGCGGAGCGAACAGGACCAGCTGCTGGTTGAAATCAAGAGTTTGCAGGCACGCCGCAGCAATATCGATGCCAAACAGATCGCCATGCGCAGCGCCCTGTGCACAGCGCTCGATCTGCCGGCCGCAGCAATGCCGTTTGCCGGTGAGCTGATCCAGGTCCGTGAAGAGGAGCGTGACTGGGAAGGGGCCATCGAGCGGATGCTGCACAATTTCGGTTGCTCCTTGCTGGTGCCGGACCATCGGTACGCGCAGGTCGCCGAGTGGGTCGATCAAACCCCTCTGAAGGGTAGGCTGGTCTACTTCCGGGTGCGTGAGAGCGGCCGGGCGGACCTGCCTGAGCTGCACTCGGATTCCTTGGTGCGCAAGATCGCGGTCAAACCCGATTCTGCCTACTACGACTGGCTGGAACGAG
>CAIMMA010000232.1 GCA_903842475.1 uncultured bacterium | reverse complement strand
GACTATTGGTACTGTTGCTGAGAAAGGAGGACTAACAATTAAGCGAGAGCTATTTATTAACCTACCTGAGTCGATCAGCCCTCCTGTCCAGATCTTTATATTCTTTTTGGTCAACAACCAAGCTTATCGCTAAATCTACCCTTTCACACAATGGACAAAGGGCAATATAGTGTCCCTGAGCCGCCTGTAATCATTGCTCGCACAGCTAACCAATGTTATCTCCATTTAACCCATAAAAAAAAGAAAGATCGGCGAGCAAAAACTGTTGCGTTTAACGATCCGTTCAGTATTGATAAGTTCGACCAAGGGAGGGCGTTCAAAATTCTGTGTCAGTTAACTTCAAGCTGATATATTCAGCGCAACAAGGAGAACTGACATGCCCCAAGAAAACCATGATTTCGATTTTTCAGCTGCCCTAAAAGCCATCCAGGAAGGAAAGCCTCTCCTGGGCAAGGAAGGCATCCTCACTCCACTTATCAAAAATCTCACTGAAGCAGCTCTTGAAGGAGAATTGGATTCTCATCTCGGTCAAGAACTCACCGCTAACCGCCGCAATGGGAAAAGTCAAAAAACCATCAAATCTTTGAATGGAAACTTTGAGTTACGCACTCCCCGAGACCGGGAAGGTACCTTTGCCCCTCAATTGGTCAAGAAGCATCAGACCAGCCTCAACGACGAGATTGAGCAGAAGATTCTTGCCATGTATGGCGTCGGTCTGAGTTATCAGGATATTTCAGCTCATCTTCGGGACCTCTACGGGCTTGAGGTGTCAACCGGCACTTTGAGCGCCATTACCGATAAAATTATCCATACGGTCAAAGAATGGCAAGCCCGGCCTTTGGCATCGATTTATCCAATTGTCTGGCTCGATGCCATTCATTATAAAATCCGTGAAAACGGGAAGGTCGCCGGAAAGGCAGTATACACAATCCTCGGCGTCAACCTCGAAGGCCGGAAGGAAGTTCTTGGCCTGTATATCTCTGAGCATGAAGGCGCCAATTTCTGGCTTCAGGTGCTGACCGATCTTTCGAATCGAGGTGTGAAGGACATCCTGATCGCCTGTGTTGACGGCCTCAAAGGCTTCCCTGAGGCCATTGAAACTATCTTCCCGAATACCGAGGTTCAACTTTGCGTGGTCCACCAGATCCGTAATTCTTTGAAGTATGTCGGGTCAAAAAACCAGAAAGAATTCATGGTCGATTTGAAGCGAGTCTACAAGGCCAGCACGAAAGATTTAGCCGCATCCGAGCTTGATATTTTAGCGGATAAATGGAACGACAAATATCCCACAGTCATCACGTCTTGGCGGAATAATTGGGAACGACTCAGTGTGTTTTTTAAATATCCTGAAGATATTCGACGTGTTATATACACAACCAATACCATTGAGGCTGTGCATCGGCAGTTTCGAAAGTTGACCAAGACCAAAGGCGCTTTTCCTAATCAAGACAGCCTGTTGAAACTACTCTACATGGGAATTCAGAACGCCAGCAAGAAATGGACGATGCCGATCCAAAACTGGTCCCTGACAATTTCTCAGTTGGCGATATTTTTTGAAGGAAGGCTGGATAAGGAATTGAAACTCTGATAGATATGTTGACTGATGAAAAAGATGGTTCTTACAAATCCGCTCCAGCAAAAGCCAGCTCCTCCGACGAGCATGCTTGTAGGCCCATTCTCAGAGCTGGCTTCCGCTTCCGCTCGCTTGAACGGTAGCGCGATAATCAACCCTGACACAGAATTCTGAACCCTCCCGACCAAGGCGCAGATATGTGATGCTACAACTATAGCTGGGTTTGCAAGCCGTTAATTGCTTGTAGGAAATGGGATTGCAGGCGCCTTGCAACTAACTGTTTCACGTCCCTGCGTCTTCACAAAATGCCCCTTGCTTGGAGGCTCAACCTTGCGAATAGCTAAAGTGACAGGTCCCTCGGAAACAGAGTTTTCATGCGAACCAGCTATTGCTTCTATGTAATCTCCCACTTTAACTTCCATATTGGGGGGTAGACGGACTTTCCAAACTGCCATAATTTACTCCTCCCCTGATATTTTACGTATTAATATTGCAGGCTCCTGCAAATCGTAACGACTGGATTTAGTATCTGGTGTGACTTCCGGTACTTCCTGTCTG
>CAIMMA010000231.1 GCA_903842475.1 uncultured bacterium | reverse complement strand
GTGCCCACCTCGGAGGAGGCCACCCTGATGGCGCTCGGCATCTACGAGGATACCGGCAGTTTCCTTCATTCCTCGACCTGCCCCGAAGATCTGACCGCGGCCGCCTGGCTGCTGATCCATGGGGCCAACCTCGATGTGGTCACCCAGTTCGTCTCCCGCGAGTTGAGCTCCGAGCAGATCAGCCTCATCGGTCAACTGCGGCAGGAGGCCAGCTCGTACATCATCCGAGGGGTGACGGTGGTGGTGAGCAAGCTGACCCTGGCGGAGTATGTCGATGATTTTGCGGTGGTCGTTCAGCGGTTGATGGTGATGGAAAATACCGATGTGCTTTTTGCGCTCCTGAGCATGGGGGAACGCACCTATCTCATCGCCCGCAGTCGCATCCCGGAGATTAATGTCGGCACGATTGCCAGGGAGTTCGGCGGTGGCGGGCATGCCTCCGCCGCTTCGGCAACCATCCGCGACATGACCATCGCCGAGGCCGAAGAAAAGCTCGTCGGCCAACTGCACCGCCATATTCGCCCCAAGGCGATTGCCGGCGAGCTCATGAGTTCGCCGGTGATCAATGTCACCCCGGAGGTGAGCATCGATCAGGCCAACCAGCTGATGACCCGGTACAACGTCACCGTCCTGCCGGTGGTCAAGTCCGGCGGCAGCCAGGAGACCGGCACCCATCCAGCGGGCTTGTTGGGGATGATCTCGAGGATGGTGGTGGAAAAGGCCATCTTTCACAAACTCGGCAGCCTGCCGGTGGCTGAATATATGACCACCGAGATTGCCACCCTGCCGGAAAGCGGTACGCTGGCCGATATCCAGAAACTGATTATCGAACATCGCCAGCGGATGATCCCGGTGGTTCGGGGCGAGAGTATCATCGGCGTCATCACCCGCACCGACCTGCTCAGCCTGCTGGTCAATGACCCGGCCAACCTGTCGATGGATCTGCTTCGAGGGGACGAGCGGCCTTCGGTGGAACGAACGCGCAACCTCAGCAGCGTCATGGCCCAGGTCCTCTCCCGCAACGTGATGGTGCTGCTGCAGGAGATTGGTGAAATAGCGGCCGGTCTGCACTGTAACGCCTATGTGGCCGGCGGGTTCGTGCGCGACCTGCTGCTGCATGTCAAAAACACCGATATCGACATCGTAATTGAAGGCGACGGCATCCGCTTTGCTAAAACTTTGGCGGAACAGCGGCGAGGTGTCGTTCACCCCCACGAAAAATTCGGCACCGCCACGGTCGTCTTCCCGGACCAGACCCGAATCGATGTGGCCACGGCCCGGCTTGAGTATTACGAACATCCGGCGGCCATGCCCACGGTGGAGCTCAGCTCGATCAAGCTGGATCTTTATCGGCGGGATTTCACCATCAATGCCATGGCGATCCATCTGAACCCCGACCGGTTCGGCACCCTGGTCGATTATTTTAATTGCCAGAATGACCTTAAAGAACGGCGGATTCAGGTGCTGCACAATTTAAGTTTTGTCGAGGATCCCACCCGGATTTTCCGGGCGATTCGTTTTGAGGGACGGCTTGATTTCCACATTACCCGGCACACCGAAAAACTGATCAAGAACACCGTGCAGATGAACCTGTTCGATCGTTTCTCGGAGGCGCGTTTTTTCCACGAACTCAAGCTCATTCTCTCCGAAGACGATCCCACCCCGGCGTTGCGGCGGCTGGCGGTATTCAAGCTCTTTCCTTTTCTCTGGCCGGATCTCAGGCCCAATCTTGAAATCGACCGCCGGTTCATCCATTCGCTCGCCCAGGCGGTGCAGGCGATCTCCTGGTTCAAGCTCCTCTATCTCCCTGACAAGGTCGAGACCTGGATGGTGTACCTGCTGGCGATCATGGGCCGGTCCCGGACCAAAGAGTTGATCAGCTTTTGTCATCGCTTCGACCTCCCCGCCAAGCAGCGGAAAAAACTGATTGCCCAGAAAACCGATGCGGAGCGAATTGCCCTTGATATGCAGAAACGCCCGTTTATAAAGCCCAGTGAGATCTACTGGCTGCTGAATGAACTGGACAATGAAGGGCTGTTGTACCTGATGACCATTGCCCGCAAGCGCTATATCCAGCAGGCGGTTTCGCTCTTTGTCACCACCCTGCGCAAAGCGACCCCCATGGTAACCGGCGATGAATTGAAGGTCATGGGGTATGTTCCCGGCCCCCAGTTCCGGGTTATTCGCAACCATCTGATCGAGATGCAGCTGGATGGCGAGGTCGGCACCCACGAACAGGCCCTGGCCTTCATCCGCACCACCTATCCCGTCACGCAGCGACCGACCTGATTGGCCGGTTTTTTCCTCGCTTTTCGTCCATTGCTTCTTATGGTTTTCGAGACGGAACCACCGGGGCCGTACCCTAAATCAGGCGCATCTTTTACAGGAGAACCGTACCTTGTCATGAATTTCGATATCACCGCCTTTATCCAGCAGCTGATCATCCAGGCGCCGCCTTTTCTTTTTGCCCTGACCGTGCATGAACTGGCGCATGGGTATGTGGCCTACCGGCTGGGCGATCCCACTGCCAAAAACGAGGGGCGGCTGACCCTGAACCCGCTCAAACACCTGGATCCGCTCGGGGTGCTGGCCTTTATCATTATGAAGATCGGCTGGGCCAAGCCGGTCCCGGTCAATCCCCGGTATTTTAAGAACCCCCGCAAGGATATGCTGCTCGTCGCCCTGGCCGGGCCGGGGTCGAATATCCTCCTGGCCATTGCCAGCGCCGCCCTGGCGCACCTTATGGTGGCGCTCCCTTTGCTGCCTTTTTTCATCCTGCAGCCGCTGGTCGCCATGCTGGCCGCCAGCGTCTGGATCAACATTATGCTGGCGGTGTTCAACTGTATCCCCATCCCGCCGTTGGATGGCTCCAAGGTGCTGATGAGCCTGTTGCCGCCGGCCACGGCCTACGGGTATGCCAAGCTTGAGCCCTTCGGCTTCCTGCTGCTGTTGGGTCTCTTCTATACCGGGATCATCGGCTGGATCATCATGCCGATCATCAGGTTCTCGAATAAGCTGCTGCTGGGATAAAAAAACGGACCCGGAAATCTCCGGGTCCGTCGATACACCCTGATAAAGAAGTGTTGTTCAGGCAGGTTGCATCCCCGCGGCTGCGGTACGATTACAGCTTGTAGGTCAGGCCGATGGTCACCAGATGGGCGGCGGCATCATCAAAAGAGCCGTTGATCCCCGCTGCGTTGGAAACATCGCGGCTCTCTTTGTCGTCATAGAGATAGGCGGCGCCAAGTTCCAAATTCTTGTTTACCTTATACCGCACACCCACCGAATACAGCAGGGCATCGGAGTCGGGCAGTTCAAAACCCAGGGTAGCATCCGGCACCGGGTTCTCGTCGATGGCGAACCCGGCCATGAGGGTCCAGTTGTTCTTGAGATCATAGGTGACGCTTATCCGCCAGGCATCGGTGTCTGTCCATTTTTTTGGCTTGGAGGTGTCAAAGGCCGCGGTCAGGATGGGATTGCCCAGGGGCCTCGGGTAGGTGAAATCGAGGTTTTCATAATCGGACCAGTAGGTCCGGTCGTATTCGAGCTCCACGGTCAATTGTTCAAAAAAGGTGTAGGAGACCGCCACCGCCAGGATGGCGGGCAGGGGGATCTCAACCCCGGTATCGCCGTTGTAGGTGCGGGGGGCTACCGGGAGATTGGTTGCCAGGTTGGCATTGCCTTCGACCCCCAAATCCACTTTCGACCGGTAGGTCAGGGCCACATTCATTTTCTCCGTTGGGCGGGCGGAGAGGGCCAGGTTGTAGCCCGCCTCCCAGGTGTCGCCATCCATATCTCGGCTGGCGGTTATGCTGGGAGGCCTGACCACCCCGCTGCTCTTCACCTTGCCGTCGGCATAAATGGCGCGCACCCCGGCACCCACCGAAAAATTATCGCAGAATTTATAGGAAACCGAGGGGTTGATATCGAACACCTTCAGGCTGAATTCCTCGGCCGAGGTCCGGGGGTAGGGATTCTGCCACTGCTTCGACAAACCGGCCGGCGCGGTGACCGAAAAGCCGGCCCGGAAATTTTTATACTCGGGCGAGACCGCAAAAAAAGTCGGCACGAGAAAATTTTCCGATTCCGATTCGCCATTATAGAGCGGGGTGCGGTTATCGGTGTACTCAATCCCGGTCAGGTGAATCCAGGTGGCGTCGACCTCCAGATGGGTTCGGTTTTCGAGCCAGGACATGTTGGCTGGATTGTAGTAGCTGGCATCGGCGGACGGCGTGTAGGCGGCATATCCGCCGGCTCGCGCGGTGGAATTCACCGATTGTTCCGGAATGCGATACCCCGAGGCTATGGCCGATCCGGCGGTCGCCAGCAGGATCAGGCCCGCGGCTCCTATGGTTTTGTTCATGTGTTTCCCCCTGTTGACAGATGGTTTTTCGGTTGATGTGCCAGCTCTATGCCTGCATGGTGTCCGCGGAATAGAGATATCGTTTGATTTTATGGGTGGCGGTTTTGACAAAGGGTTCCCGCCGTTCCAGCACCCTCGACAGTCGGGAGGAAGGCGCTAGTTGCTCGTTTAGCCCGGTTCGCATCTCTTCCAGAAGCGAGGTGATGTACTGATGGCGCTGGGTGCGGTTCTGGCCCATGGTTTTGCTGTCGATGCATTCATAATCGGGATACACCCAAGCTTCGAGCAGCCCCCGATTTTCAACCACCAGCGATTCCACCACAAAGGGAAAGGCGTTGATCTTATGTTCGATGGCCTCGGGATAGACATTTTCGCCGTTGGAAAGAACAATGACCGACTTGGATCGTCCCTTGATAAGCAGGTTACCGGCTTGGTCGAGCATCCCCAAGTCGCCGGTCCGAAGCCAGCCGTCTTCGGTGAAGGTGTCTTTGGTGGCCTCCGGATCGTTGAGGTACCCCTGCATGATGTTCCGCCCTCTGGCTTGAATCTCGCCAACCCCTGTTTCGGGATGGGGGTCGCTGATTCGTAATTCCACCCGGGGAATCGGTTTGCCGGTGGAACCGAAGCTGATGGTTGGGTCGCCATGGGGGCCTCCGGCAAGCAGTGGCGCGGCTTCGGTCAAGCCGTAGCCCACCAGGAAGGGGAAGCCGGAGTCGCGGAGGAAACGTTCGACCTCCGGATTCAAGGCCGCACCGCCGATCCCCATCACCTGCAGGCGATTGCCGAAAAAAGCGGTCAGTTTGGCGCCGATTTTCCGGTAGATCATTTTTCGGCTCATGCTGAAACGGCAGAAAAAGGTCAGCATCCGGCTTTTTTCCACCGCCGGCAATACTCGTTTCTTAAAGATTTTTTCGATGATCAGCGGCACTACCAGCATCATATGGGGCTGCTCCTGCTCGCAGATCTTTTGCAGGATTGCCGGCGTGGGGGTCTTGCCGGCATAGACGACTCGGGCGCCCCGCAGGAGGGGGAGGAGAAAGCCCACGGTAAATTCGTAGGTGTGGGAAATGGGCAGGACCGAAAGAAAGACCCAGCCCGGGGCAATCTGCATGACCCCGCTGGCCGAATAGGCGTTGGCGCAGAGGTTGCCGTGGCTGAGGATGACCGCCTTGGAAAAACCCGAGGTGCCGGAGGTATACAGGATGGAGGCGATGTCGTCTGTCTTGACCGCCGGGAATTCCAGCCGTTCATCGCGGGCCTGGTCGCCGAATTTTTCCAGGGCTTCGGCCAGGAACGTGCTGAAGGTCTGGAGGGGTATCAGTCCGGTATCGTCAAGATAGTCGTCCAGGGTGATGACCTTTTTGAGCGACACGTTGAAATCGTAAATCTTTTCGATTTGTCGCTGGGTGAGAAAAATAACGTCGCATTGCATCTCGCCGAGAATGTGATGGACATCGGCTTCCGGCAGGTCGGGGAAAATGGGTACGGCCTGGGCGCCGAGCCGGACCACGGCCAGGTAGGCAGTCGCCCAGTTGTGGGAGTTTTCGCCCAACAGCGCCACCCTGTGGCCATGTTTAACCCCGATTTCGCGTAAATGCGCCGCAAGGGCAAGGATGCGTTCATGGAAGGTTTTGTACGCCAGCGGTTCTTCCAGGGCCATGCCGATCGCCGGTAACTGGCGGAATTTTCGGCAACTGATGTCGATCAGGTCATTGAGGGTGGTTGCATTTTCCTGGATCACCGGAAGTCGTTCACGGCATTCCTGGTCTTGGGTATTGCGGTCAGTCGTTTCTGCTGGTGCCTGCATGGTTATCTCCCGATCCGGTCAATAGGCCTGTCGATATGCGTATCGCGGCTTTGTTTACCATAACAACCGGCGACTTTCAAAGAAAACGGGTAATTCGCTTGACATGGTATGAAAAGAGATATTAGATTTCCGCCATCGTACCTTTACTCTCAACCACCTGTGCGCCTATATAATGCAACGATATTTCTCGCTTCTTTTGTTTCTGGTATTCAGTATCGTTTTTCCGTTCCAGCCGATGATGGCAGCGCAGGGGGTTCCATCCGGATCGCGGGGCGATTCCCTGCAAAACAAGGCAGGGTCCTCTAAATCGGCGGCAAAGGCCGTGGCGGGTTCGACGGCCTGTGCTGTATCGAAAAAAAAGAGTGCTCAGCCCAAGGCGAAAGTCACGGCGAGACAGTCCACCCTGAAAACCAAAAAAATAAAAAGCCAGCAGGTTGCCAAAGACGTGACCCCTGCCCAAAACAGCCGTGCCCATGTCGCTAAAAAGCAGGCTGGGGTGGCGGAACCAACCGCTGCCCCGCCAGTGGTCGTAACCCGAAAAGTTCCTGCCAGGCCGGTATCGGTTGCGGCTCCACGCAAGGGCAGTAACGATGACGATGTGGATGCGGTGGCGGATAATCTCACCCAGATCAGCTCCAAAAGCTTTATGGTGATGGATGCTGGGTCCGGCGTGACGCTTTTGGCCAGGGCGCCGGACAGCCCGCGGCAACCGGCCTCTACCATCAAAATCGTTACCGCGATGATTGCCCTGAAATCACTTAAGTATGATGATGTCGTCAGCGTCAGTACCCGGGCTTCCGGAATGCCAAGCTCGAAGATATTCCTCGATCCTAAACAGAACTACCGGGTCAACGATCTGATCAATGCCGTGATGCTGGCCTCGGCCAACGACGCCAGTGTCGCCTTGGCGGAAAAAATAGCCGGAACCGAGGACCGATTTGCCAATCTCATGACTCTGAGCGCCAGGATTTGGGGGGCGCAGAACACCATCTGCCGGACAGCGTCAGGTTTGACGGCGGAGGGGCAGCAATCGACCGCGAGGGATCTTGCCAATCTTTTTCGTTACGCCATGCAGCACGACGAATTCGCTCAAAGGATGCATGAAAAGCAAATAGCCACTTCCTATGGCAAGACGCTGCTCAATCATAATAAGGCGCTTTGGCGGGTGGACGGGGCGGTCGCCGGTAAAACCGGCTACACCGTTGCCGCCCGTCAGACGTATGTCGGGCAGTTTTCCCGAGGGGGGGGGAGTATCGTGGTCGCCATCATGGGCAGTGAAACCATGTGGGCGGATCTGAAGAAGCTTGTCGATTATGGCTTCTCAAAGAAGGAGCACTTGGCCCGATCTCGATTCAACAGTAATTCGCAAAATACCGCCCTTGTCAATTAGGTCAACCCGTGTGCCTTTGCAGCGGGAAGCGCTGCTGGTGATGCACAATAAAAAAGGCCTGCATTGCTGCAGGCCTTTTTTATTGTGCATGTAACTGGAGCGTTCGTTATTCGGCCGCGATCAGCTGCTTCACCATCGCAAGCAGCACCTCCCGCTTGAATGGTTTTTCCAAGGTGGCGATATCTCCCAGATATCCGGCCATGGTCAGGTATCGTTCCGCCTTGATCGCCCCCCCGCCCGAAATCGCCAGCACTTTGAGGTCCGGATAATCCCGCACCAGCTCCATGATGAATTTCAGTCCGTCTTTGACCGGCATAATCATATCGGTGATGACCAGGTCAAAGGTGTACCTGCCAACCAGGGATAAACCTTCTTCGCCATTCTCGGCGGTATGAACGGTGTACCCTTCTTGTTCGAGCATCAGGGCGAGCATGGTACGTATTTGTGTCTCGTCGTCAACGACCAGAATCCGCTTCAAGGGAACACCTATTACTTATAGAAAGGAGGTATATTGTACTTAGTAATTATACTACAAGTTAACCCCCTCTGATTCAATAGCTTTTTTCCCGGGGGTGGTTATTTTTCATTTCGGCATAATCGGCCGAAACCGCCGGGAATGGTGCCGGAGGACCAGAATGCCCGTCCTTGTTTATAATCAACAAACCACTGTCCCCCCGGCTTCCTGACCGCATCGACAAAGATAAACGGTTGTTCGTCGGAGAAACAGCAGTGCAGGTACTGGTCGTTGGCACACTTTTCGTTTTCAAGCAGTGACAGGGCTTCCGCCATGGAGGGCAGGCGCCAATCGCTGTAACCGGCAAACTGTTCCTGGTTGATCCGCGTCACTTCCCGTTTGATCGACCGATTGCTCATGATATCAGTTCCGGCCCGCTGCCACATCAGGCCTGTTGCCCGGTCCGACACGGTCAGGCCGTCCCCGTTATCGACCAGGGCATGCGGGAAGGCACCCCGGGGGTTACGCTCCTGCTCGGCGAAATCATACCGGGCCACCAGAGCGACCACGTCTTCCTCGCTCATCTCAGCGGGTTCCTGGGGTAAGGAAAAGGTGTGGGGAATGGACAGCTCTGCGTCCCTTCCAGGGAGACCGGTGGATGCCAACGGTTTGCCAATCGGCAATTCCAGTGGGATAACCTTTGAATCGTCGTCGGTTTCGATGATGTTGTCAATCAGCCATTTTTTGATTTGCTCATTGATGGGATGGGTCCGTTCGAACAAGGCCACCTTCCCCTGCTCGTTGACACACTGCTGCACCATTTCCGGAGGAGCCAGAATTTCAGCGACCACCCGTGCATGTTTGATGCCCCGTTCCATCAGGCACAACTTGGGCACTTCGTCCCAGGCATCGATGAAAAAATAGTAAACCCGCTCCTTTTTACTGCGTACCCGTTCTATGCCCCCCCAACTCTCATAGGTGCCGAAGGTGAATTCCGGAGTCATCTCCCAATCGATGGCCGGTGTTCCTGTGAGCAGCAATTTTGTAAATAAACCCATTGTTTCCTCCGCAGCGATTTATAAAACATGGACAATCAGGTATGATGGATGTATCGGTCCTTTGAATTTAACTATAGTGATAATTATTATTATATCAAGATGAAAAAAACTCTCCTGAAAAAAGCGGGCTCCCCCTTGCCCCTGGGAAGCACCCTGGTGCCCCAAGGGATTAATTTTTCACTATTTTCAAGGCATGCCCAGGCGGTGTCCCTGGTGGTAGCCCCTGATCCCGACCGGCCCGAATGGATTGAGCTCCCCTTAGACCCAATCGTTCATAAAACCGGGGACATTTGGCACGTTCTCCTCTGTGATGTCACACCGGAGCTTCGCTACGGCTACCGGATAAACGGTCCCGCTGATTCTGGAGGCAAGGGGCATGCCTTTGACCCGGACCGCATTCTGCTTGACCCCTATGCCAAGGAAATCCATTCGCCCGGATGGGGGCGGCAGCGGACCTGTCTGGGCAAGGAGCCCTGCTGCCTGATTGACCAGCATCGCTACGACTGGGAAGAGGATCGGCCGCTCAAAATTCCGCTGCAGGATTCCATTATTTATGAATTGCATGTCCGCGGGTTCACCCAGCATCCTACCTCGAAAGTGACCTGTCCGGGGACGTTCCGGGGGCTCATTGAAAAGATCGGCTATCTCAAGCGGCTGGGGATCACGGCGGTGGAGCTGATGCCGGTCACCGAGTTCAATGAAAACGAAACCACCTTCATCGATCCGACGACCGGGGAGCGGCTGAAAAATTTCTGGGGCTACAGTCCGCTTTCTTTTTTTGCGCCCAAAACCGCTTACAGCAGTGATCTCGAAGCCCCGCTCAACGAATTCCGCGACATGGTCAAGGCGCTGCACCGAGCCGGGATCGAGGTCATCCTCGATATCGTCTACAACCACACCGCCGAAGGCGGGGCTGATGGTCCCACCACCAGTTTTCGCGGCATCGACAACACCATTTATTACCTGCTCGACCCCTGGACCAGGGCGTATCTTAACTTTTCCGGTTGCGGCAACACCTGCAACTGCAACCACCCCATTGTCCGTAAGCTGATCATGGACGCCCTGCGCTGGTGGGTCGTGGAAATGCATGTGGATGGATTCCGCTTCGACCTGGCCTCGATTCTCGGCCGTGATGCCAACGGTCAGGTGCTGGCCAATCCACCGGTGGTGGAAATGATCGCCGAGGATCCGGTGCTCGCCGACGTCAAAATCATTGCCGAGGCCTGGGATGCGGCCGGGCTGTATCAGGTGGGCAGCTTTTCGCCCCATCACCGCTGGGCCGAGTGGAACGGGCGCTTCCGCGACGATGTTCGCGCGTTCATGTGCGGCCATCCCGGCATGGTACCGGCGCTGGCCACCCGCATCGCCGGCAGTTCGGACCTGTATCAGCGTTATGATCGGCGGCCCTGCAATTCGATCAATTTTATTACCAGTCACGACGGGTTCACCCTGGTCGATCTGGTCAGTTACAATCAAAAACACAATCTGAGCAACGGCGAGGACAACCGGGACGGCGACAATAACAACCTCAGCTGGAACAGCGGTACCGAGGGGGCAACCGTCAACAAGGCCATTCTGGCGCTGCGATCCCGGCGGATCCGCACCATGGCGGTGATTCTCTTCCTTTCCCAGGGGGTGCCGATGCTGGTGGCCGGCGACGAATTCCGCCGCAGTCAGCAGGGCAACAACAACGCCTGGTGCCAGGATAATCCGATCAGCTGGATCGACTGGGACCTGGCCGTCAAAAACCGGGGCCAACTCCGTTTTTTCCGCAAGTTGATTCAACTGCGCAAATCGCACCCCATCTTTAAACGCTCCGATTTTTTCCAGGTCCACGACGGGGTCGCCGAGCCTGCCGCTGTCCCCGAAATAATCTGGCAGGGGCTTCGTCCGGGGGAGCAGGACTGGTCGCCCGGATGCCGGACGCTGGCCTTCCTCCTCTACGGGGCTACCCTCGGGGAACAGGAAGATGACGATTTTTTGGTGATGCTCAACGGCAGCCCCACGGAACCCGCACTGTTCACGGTTCCCGAGCCTTCGGGCAACCGCACCTGGGCGCGTATCATCGACACCGGTCAACCGCCGCCGTTTGACTTTATTGACCAGGAGCAGGGGGGTAAGGTAGAGTGCGGCTCCACTCTTTCCGTAACCAGCATGGGCTGCGTGGTACTGCAGTCCGTGCCGACCGAGGTGACTTGATGATTACATTGTTGATGCTTGGCGATTCTTTGTTGGAATGGGGCGACTGGCAAAAATTTCTGCCCGGGGTAGCGGTGATCAACCGGGGCCTTGCCGGCGAGATGACCGACGAACTGGCGGTTCGTCTGATGGATGAGATCGATAGCTGTCCCGATCCCGATGTTATTTTACTGCAGTCCGGTACCAATAATCTGCTCTCCGGCGATCTGTTTTTCCCCGCGATCTTTGCCACCATGGTGCCGCGTCTGCGGATATTTTATCCGCAATGCCCGTTGATCCTCTGCTCGCTGATGCCGATGCCCATTGTTCCGGCCGCGGAGATCGAGCAGGTCAACCGCCAGCTGGCGCAGGTGGCGGCCGATACCCCGAATTGCATTTTCCTCGACATGGTTGGTCCATTTACTGAACAATGCCTGCCGATAACCCATCCTGGTTTTCTTAACGACCATGTCCATTTAAGCACCAGGGGCTACCAGGTATGGGCCGATGCGATCCGTCAATGTCTGCAAGGTCTTTTTCCGCAACGTCCCCAAGGTTGACAGAATACCGCCAGGTTCTTATAAAAAACCGTTGATGCCCTCTGTCGGCGCTGGGCCTTGCCGGAAACCGGTTGAGGCAAGGCGCGGCGAGGCTCTCAAAACCCAGTTAATCAACCGTTCCGGCCTGTGTCCTCCTTTCGGCAACTCCGAAGGTCACCATGGCAAGGGGCCTGCCCCGCCGCCGAGAACAGCTATTATCCCTTTCTGTTGGAGAACAAACCATGCTGTCATTTCGCAAAGTTTTTACCCATGCCGCCCTGTCCTTGCTGCTGGCCAGCCCGATGTTGGCCGTTGCCGAGGAGAAACCGGCACCGCCGCCGGTGCAGGCGGTCGCTGCGGCGCCGGTGCTCGACGGAGTCGCGCTGCAGGGGATTGTGGCCGAGACCATGAACAGCAGCGGCTACACCTATCTGCTGCTGTAATCGGCCCAGGGCAAGATCTGGGTGGCCATCCCCGAGACCCCGGTCAAAGTCGGGCAGGCTGTTACCTGCGCTCCGGGGATGACCATGAATAACTTCGTTTCGAAAACCTTGAGCCGCACCTTTGACACCATCGTGTTTTCGCCCGGGCTCGACAAGGGGGAGGCGGCGGTTAAGCAGCCGTCGGCGGCTCCGGTCAAAGGGCAGGAGGCCGCCGATTTCAACGAGGCCTTGCAGGCGGAAAAGAGCGGCGGCAAGGCGGCGACGGGCGCCTCTGCCGGAGCCGGG
The DNA here is from genome assembly GCA_903842475.1 of uncultured bacterium. GTDB lineage: Bacteria > Desulfobacterota > Desulfobulbia > Desulfobulbales > Desulfobulbaceae > Desulfobulbus. The sequence continues at coordinate 3,105 of CAIMMA010000231.1, read as the reverse complement.
ATCGCTATGGAGCAATCCGCCGGGAGCGTGGGGGCGGTGGTGCCCTCCTCAGCCGATGTCAATGTCAACAAGGCCACCGGGCCGAACAGCTATTCGGTGGCCGAGTGTTTTGAGCAGGCCAAGGAGTTGAACAGCAAGACCATCCGCGTGCGGGGCAAGGTCATGAAGGTTTCACGGATGATTATGGGCAAGAACTGGGTGCATATCCAGGACGGCACCGGCAATCCACTCAACAACCAGCATGACTTAGTGGTGACCACCGAGGAAGAACCGGCAGACGGCACGGTCGTCACGGTCGAAGGGGTGCTCAGTGCCAATCGCGATTTTGGGGCGGGCTACAAGTATGAGGTCATCATCGAAAACGCCAGGGTTGAGAAGTGATCCTTCCGCTGGCTTCGGTCCACCGCAGGATTGCGCCCGGCGATATCGGCTTTGATTTTGACGGAGTTGTTGCCGACACGGTCGAAGCCTTTATCCGGATTGCCTGCGAGCAGCATGGGCTCTGCGGTATCCGGCCGGAGGACATCACCCATTTCTCCCCGGAGCAATGCCTGCCCATGGATGCGGATCTGGTCGAGTCGATTTTTCTTCGGATTCTTAAGGATTCGGTGGGTACGGGTCTGCTGCCCATGCCCGGCGCGGTTGAGGTGTTGAGCGAAATGACCGGGCAGGCAACGGTGACGATTATCACCGCCCGGCCGGAGGCGGATCCGGTGCACCACTGGCTGCAAAGGTTTTTCCCGTCCCGGGCGTACCGGCGAATCAGGGTGGTGGCCATGGGAGATCACGATGATAAAGCCCGGCATATCAGGATGTCCGGGCTTTCCGTCTTCGTCGACGACCGGGCGGAAACCTGCCTGCAGCTCAACCGGGAGGGCATCCGTTCGATCGTTTTTTCCCAGCCCTGGAACCGCGACCGGCATGCCCTGCCGGCGGTCCGGAGCTGGGAGGAAATCCGCGCCCTCTGCTTGTAAACCCTCTCCCCAGTCAGTCGATCCGGAGCCGCAACCATGCAATGTCCTGCCTGCAACGCCCCCATCAAGGTGTTTAAAAATCCGAGTCCCACGGTTGATATCATCATCGAAATCCAGGGCGGGGTGGTGCTGATCGAACGGAAAAATCCCCCATACGGCTGGGCCCTGCCCGGCGGGTTCGTTGATTACGGCGAAAGTTTCGAAGACGCTGCCCGCCGTGAAGCCGCCGAGGAGACCGGTCTGGCGGTCACCCTGCTGCTCCAGTTCCATACCTATTCGGATCCGACCCGGGACGCCCGTCAGCATACCGCCTCCACCGTCTACATCGCCACGGCCGTCGGTGATCCGGTGGCTGCCGACGATGCTGCGCAAGCTGCCGTTTTTTATCGGGAGACCCTGCCGCCGCTGGTCTTTGACCATGCGCGTATTCTTCGGGACTATTACAATTTTAAAGACACCGGCCAATTGCCGCAGCTCACCCCGGCCGAGCTGTAAATGGTTCTACTCGCGCGGGGGTTTTACGATCTGCAGGTCCTCAATCTTCAGGGCAGGGGTCGGTTCAGCCGCGGGCGGCTCAGTGCCGGGCTGCCGGTCGGGGGCCTTGGCAGGGGCGGCCTCAAGCGGCCGGATGGAGATGGTTTGTTTGGGGGGGGTGTTTGAAAACGGGGCGACCGCCGGGGATTCTTGTCGGTGCTGCGGGGTGCGCAATACTAAAAGCAGCAGGAGCGCCAGGCAGCCGATGGCAATGGCCAGCAGCCATCGCAGGGGGATTTGCTGCAGTTGCCGCCAGGCTTCGCCGACCCGGGAGGGCTTCTTGGGAGCGATCGGGATCCGGATGGTTGGGCTCGTCGGTGCAGCCGGCGCCACCGGAGGTGCGGGGGCTGGCGTAGCGGGTGCTTGTTCCGTCGGTAGCTTGCCGGTCATTTTGGCAAAAATGGCCTCTGTCCCGGCCAGGGTTCTCTGCTCCTCGGCCAGGCCGGGAACATCAATGGCCAGCTGTTCAATATCCCGGTACAGTTGGCCGGCCAGGTCGTTCCTGCCTTCGGCGATACGCTGCCCGGCCAATTGCCGCAGGGTATTGACCCGGGCCAGTACATCGGTCAACTCTCGTTCCAGCTGGTGTTTTTCCCGAGCTTCGATTTCAGCGCCGAGCTGGCGGCAGAGAAATCGGGCCTCGAAAATCCGGCGTTCCCGAATCCGGGAACGGATCAGGGCCGACGGGTTTTCCACGGAAAGCTCAGGGGTGCGGGCAGGCATCGGCAGCAACCGTTACAGAAGGGTTTTCAACACCAGGTAGGTGATCAGCCCCGCACCTGCGGAGCCGTAGAGCAGCAGTCAGGGCAGGCAATCCCCGCCCGAGCGTTTCATGGTAATGATAAAGGTGACGATCCCGGCCAGGATCGCCGCCCCGATCAAAAGCAGTTCCTTCATGCGTCCTCCCCGAAGGGCCTTACCCCCTTATCTTTGCATCCTTTCTTTTGCGCAGCCGGATGGCCTTGGGGGTAATCTCCACCAGTTCGTCGTCGTTGATATAGGCGATGCAATCTTCCAGGCTCATTTCCACCGGCGGGGTCAGGGTGACGGCCTCGTCCGAGCCCGAGGCCCGCATGTTGGTCAGTTTCTTGCCCTTGGCCGGGTTGACGATCAGGTCGGCCGGCCGGCAGTGTTCGCCGATGATCTGGCCCGGGTAGGTGTCGAAGCCAGGGCCGATAAAGAGCTTGCCGCGCTCCTGGAGATTGAACAGGGCAAAGGCGACCGTGGTGCTGGGTTCCTTGACGATCATCACCCCGTTGGTCCGGTTCTGGAGTTCGCCGGCATAGGGACCCCATTCGGCAAAGACATAGTTCATCACCCCCATGCCGCGGGTGTCGGTCATGAAGGCCGAACGATAGCCGAGCAGGCCGCGGGTGGGCACCTTGAATTTCATTCGGGTCATCTCTTTCTCGACCTGCATGTCGGTCAGCACCCCTTTGAGCTTGCCCAGTTTTTCGATGACCACGCCCTGGTACTGCTCGTCCACGTCCACCGACAGTTCCTCATAGGGTTCCATGGTCTGGCCGTCGATCTGGCGCATGATCACCTGGGGCTTGGTCACCTGGAGTTCGTAGTTTTCCCGGCGCATTTTTTCGAT
>CAIMMA010000230.1 GCA_903842475.1 uncultured bacterium | reverse complement strand
CTGGCCGGCGATGTGGCGGCCGGGGTCATTATCAACGATACGATGGAATTTCGATCTTCGCGTATCTATCTTGCTTTGGGACATTCGGCGCGTGACACTGTGGCGATGCTGCATGCCAGAGGAGTTGCGCTTGAGCAGCGGCCGATCTCAGTGGGGGTACGGATAGAGCATCCCGTCGAAACCATCAATGTGATGCGGCATGGTGTTAAATACAGCGCTTTCCCAACAATAGGAGCTGCAACCTACTCATTGAATTACACCAATCAAAAAATCAAGCGGGGCGTGTATACCTTCTGCATGTGCCCGGGGGGTGAGGTGGTGAATGCCTCGTCCGACCAAGGCTTGCTTGTGGTCAACGGGATGAGCTATTCGCATCGCGCCTCGCCATTTTCCAATGCGGCGCTGGTCGTCAGTTGCCATGCGGACGATTATCAATCAGCCTGTCCCTTGGCGGGAATGGCGTTTCAAAAAGATATCGAACGAAAAGCCTTTGACGCCGGTGGCGGGAATTGGAAGGTGCCAGCGCAGAATCTGATGGATTTTTTAGGCGAGGGCGGTGCTGCCGGTTTGCAGGAGAACTCCTATGCAATGGGAGCCGTTCCAGCTGATTTGAAAACGATTCTTCCTGCCTTTGTGGTCGATGAACTGCTGGCCGCTTTTAAAAAATGGCGCAAGGAGGTGCCTTTATTTGTTTCACATCAGGCAATCTTGCTCGGTGCGGAAACCAGAACGTCCTCTCCTGTCCGGATTAAACGTAACGAACGATTTGAATCCGTAAATATTAAACACTTATACCCGATAGGCGAAGGGTCGGGGTACACGGGCGGTATTACAAGTTCCGCCGCTGATGCGATCAAGGCTGTTGCAAGCCACATGCTGCTTGCAGGCCAAGAGCCACCTCACTGATTTTCATGACCAATACGGTCCTTTGCCAGCGGGTCGCGATGTTTCCTGTCTTTTTTCTGCTATGTTTCGGCCGCCACGCTGTCTAGCGATCGCGTATCCACCTATCAATTATTAACCGTACCCCACTTATGCCGCTCTCGAATCTGACCGTTGCCGAATTGCGTCTCACCATCGACCCTGATTCCCTGGGCTTTGCCGATACTTCTGCATTATTGGAACATGCATTACCCTGGATCGGGCAGGAACGTGCCGAAAAGGCGGCCAACTTCGGGCTCAATATGCAGCAGGCGGATTACAACTTGTTTGTCCTGGGAGAGGTCGGCAGCGGTCGTTCTTCGCTCCTCAGGCAGGCCATGCAGGCTGCAGCTGCAAAACGTCAGACTCCGCCGGACTTATGTTATGTGCATAATTTCGAAACCCCCGAACATCCTCGAGCACTGCGCCTGCCCAGCGGCCAGGGGCGCTTGCTTCGGCAGGGCATGGCACGCATGATGAAGACCTTGCTGAAGGATATTCCGCAACGACTCGATGGGCCGGATTTCAAGGTGGAGAGTGAGCGTATCGTCAAAGCCTACAACGACGAAGAATCCAAGGCCTACGCCGAACTCGATGCCTTTGGCGAAGCGCACAGCTTTGCGATGCACCGGGAATCAGGCCGCATCCTCTACACAGTGCGCGGCAAAAAAGGACACGCCATGACCGAGGATGACGTGCTTGCCTTGCCGAGGGAACGGCGCGCCGAGATTGCCCAGGCCGAGCAGGAACTGCTTGCCGAGATCAATCGTTTTTTCGAAACAACCCGCCCGATGGAACAGGCGATGAACGAGGCGCTTGCAGCCTTGCGGCGGCAGGTGGTCAAGCCGCTTTTGGATCGTGAATTACTGGCATTGCATTCGGCTCTGGGGCAACAGGAAAAGGGTTCCGTCAAGCTCGACGG
>CAIMMA010000229.1 GCA_903842475.1 uncultured bacterium | reverse complement strand
CGGCCTGGAATTGGATATCACCGAGCGCAAGCAGATCGATCAGACTCACGCTTTCCTGCTGAATTGCGGCTTGCCAAACACGGGTGAGAGCTTCTTTAAATCGCTCGCGCGATACCTGGCTGAAACCCTGCAGATGGACTACATCTGCATTGACCGCTTGGCGGGTGATGCCCTCTGCGCCGAAACCCTGGCCATCTATAACGCCGGCCAGTTTGAGAATAACGTGACCTACACCCTGAAAGACACCCCCTGTGGCGATGTGGTTGGCAAAACCATTTGTGTCTTTCCCAACAAAGTGCGCGAACGCTTCCCCCGCGATGCGGCGCTCCAAGACCTGAAGGCCGAAAGCTATGCCGGAACGACCTTGTGGAGCTCCGACGGGAAACCGATCGGACTGATTGCCGTCATTGGACGCAGTCCGTTGGCGAATCCAAAGCTAACCGAGTCGATCCTCAGCCTCGTGGCCATTCGCGCCGCCGGGGAACTGGAGCGCACGCATACCGAATTGGCTCTGAAGAAAAGCGAGGAACAATACCGTTTGCTGGTGGAAAACGCAGGCGAGGCTATCTTAGTGGTCCAGGATGGCCGGTTGGTCTATGCCAATCCTAAAAGCGAGGAGATGATTGGGTATACGACCAGCCAGTTGTTTGACCGGCCCTTCCAGGATTTCATCCATCCTGACGACCGGGCGCTCGTCATGGAACGTTATCTCCAACGCCAGCGGGGCAGCCCAGCCCCCTCCCGCTACGCTTTCCGGCTCCTCACATCGGCCGGAGGCGTCATGTGGGGTCAATTGAATGTGGTGCTGATCCAGTGGAGAGGCAAGCCGGCCACACTCAACTTCATGAGCGACACGACCCAGCAAAAGAAGATGGAGGATCGACTGAGGGAAACCCACAAAATGGAGGGCATCGGACATTTGGCGGGAGGCATTGCGCATGAGTTCAACAACATTCTGGCGGCGATGATGATGGAGATCAACTTTTTGGAGAACACGTCCACGGACAAGCAGACAGTCCTGGCACTAAAAGACATGATGGCCCTCGCCACACGCGCAGCCGATTTGGTGCGGCAGCTTTTGGCGTTCGGACGCAAGTCGATCATGCGACTCCAAACGCTGGATTTGACAACGCTGCTGCGCAAGCAGTCCGTTCTCCTGCAGCATGTTCTGGGGGAGAAGATCAAATGCACGCTGTTGCTGGCGGGCGAATCCCCCCAAATTTACGCCGATCCCGACATGATCCAACAGGCGATCTTGAATTTATGCATCAATGCGAAAGATGCCATGCCCAAAGGCGGCCAGCTCAGCATTAAACTCTGCGAAGTCGTCATTGATGACCTTTACGCCAAGGGCTATATGGATGCCTATCCGGGACAGTTTGCCTGTGTGTCGATCGCTGACACAGGCCATGGCATGGAGGAGTCGACCTTGAAAAGGCTCTTCGAACCTTTCTTTACCACCAAGGATGTTGGCAAAGGCACCGGCCTGGGATTATCCACCGCATACGGCATTGTCAAACAGCACAAAGGTTGGATAGAAGTTGAGAGCCAGTTTGGCCACGGTTCCACATTCCGGGTATTGCTGCCTGCCGCCCCCAGCT
>CAIMMA010000228.1 GCA_903842475.1 uncultured bacterium | reverse complement strand
CCAGGTTGTTGGCGATGACGGCCATGTTGGTGGTTTGCGCCGTCATGCCGGTGGTTGCTGTCGCAAGTGATTGCATCATGTTGAGCCTCTTATGGGGTCTTCTGGTATTGCTGTTCAGGTGGCTGCGAACCGTTAACCGATCGAGCCGAGTTCATCCAATCGCTCGCCGAGTTTGGAGTAGCTCTCGAGGACTTTGTTGTGGGCCTCGAAGGATCGTTGGACGGCGATCATGGCGGTCATTTCTTCCATCATGTTGACGTTGGAACTCTCCAGGTTTCCCTGAAGCACCCGGTAATTTTCCAGAGGCTGAGCCGCAGTCCCCGGTTCCAGTGTATAGGTCGAGTGGCCGGCCTTGACCAGCTTGCTCTGGTCAGCGATGGCAAAGACTTGGAGCTTGCCGTCGGCCTCTACCCCGCTGACCGATATTTCGCCGCTCTCGGCGATAACAATATCGCTGCCGGTCGAGGTGTCGATGATCATCGGGGCATCCCCGGCGCCGAGGACCGTGTAGCCGTCTTCGGTTTTCACCATGCCGGTCTCGTCGAGCATCAGGTGTCCGGACCGGGTGTATAAAATTTCGTTGTTCTTTTGAACTTTTAAGAACCCCGGGCCATCGATGGCCACATCCAGCGGCCGCCCGGTGGACTGCATGCCGCCCTGGTTGAAGTCCGTACCGATTTTGCGGATTCTTGCATAGTTGATGCCCCTGGCTGCCGTCGTCTGGTTGGCGCCGCGCAGGATGGAGGCGAAACTGGGCCGGTCCCGCTTGAATCCGGTGGTGTTGACATTGGCCAGGTTGGAGGCGATGTTACCCATGGCCTGTTCCCTGGCCACGGCTCCACTGAGGGCACTGTATTTTCCTGAGACCATATTGGTTCCGTTCGGTGGGGAGTTCAGGGGGTACGCTTGTTACTGTTCTTGTCGGTAGCGCCTGGGCCTTTCTTAACAACTAAATAATCCGGACCCCGACCGCTGCCGGTCATTGGCCGCACTTGGCCATGTTGGTCAGGCTGAGCAACTGCCCGGCTTCCATGCGGGAGATGCCCAGAATGGCGGCGATCTCCTCGGCATCCATGCCCTGGGACGCCAGTTTGGTCATGATTTTGTATTTTTCCGGGGGCTGCTTGTCGACTTTGGCCAGATTCTGCAAACGGGGCCGCTGCAGTTCGGTGGTCAGGCTTGCGGTTCTCAAGGTGTTGCTGAAGGCTTCCCGGGCGGCATCGAACCCCTCATCCTGCAAGGCCGCGTCGATTTTGCGTTGAATGGACCGAATCCGCTCGGTTTCCAGGGCTTTTTCGGTCCGCTGGCGTTTGGTGAAAAAAAAGGAGGCGCACAGGCAGAGACCGGCGGCTATGATGCTGCTGCAGGAGATGATGTTCAATGACTCGAGCATGGGTTCCTCTTGATGGGCAGAAATTAGGATTCGTAAAGTTCGGAATTGAGAAACTTCACCCGCAGCTTCAGCAGGGCCTGGCTGTGCAGCTGGCTCACCCTCCCTTCGGAAACGCTCAGGATTTCGGCAATTTCTTTCTGGGTCAGTTCCTCGTAATAATAGAGCGCGATGACCAGCCGTTCTTTCTCCGCAAGTTCTTCCAGGATATCCGCCATGACATGGGTCAGTTCTTCCCGTTCAATGATATCGACGGGAGTGGGACCGTGGACATCCTCCAGGCTGTCGAGGAAATTACGGCCTTCCTCGGAGTGATCCAGGGTTTCGTGGAGACTGACGCAGCCCAGATGACTGACCTGACCGAGCAGATCATGGTATTCGTCCATGGAGAGATGCATTTCCTGGGCCATTTCGTCTTCTTCCGGCGAACGGCCGAGCTGGCGTTCCAGGCGGAGCATGGTCTGGGTCAGTTGGTTCTGTTTGTCGCGCATGGAACGGGAAAACCAGTCGAGTTTCCGCATTTCGTCAAAAATAGCGCCCCGTACCCGATATTCGGCAAAGGTCCGGAATTTGATCCCCTTGGTCGGGTCGAATTTATTGGCCGCATCGACCAGGCCGACCATGGCCGCACTGATCATGTCTTCCTTGGTCATGAAGCTCGGCACCTGGGGGACCATGCGCTGCACAACCAGTTCGACCAGCGGCATGTTCTCCCTGATCAGCTGGGAGCGGTCGTCAAGAGGCGGTACGGGAGGATACATAAGGCGTCAACTCTGGAGAAAATGCTGATCAAGGGTTGCGGCTGTCATTATTTTGCTCCGAATTCAAGCAGCCGTTTCCAGAAAAACTGGATGGATCCTTTGGGTTCCAGGGTCTGGGGCTCCTGGATGATGGTCCTGGCCAGGGACTCGAAGGCGGCACTGGTTTTCGATTCCGGAAACAGCTGCACCAGCACCTGCTGTTTGCGAATGGCGTCCACCATCAGTTTGTCGCGGGGAATGGAGCCGATATAGTCGATGGAGATATCCAGATAGCGGTTCGAGACCATGGTCAGCTTGCGATAGACATCCAGGGCTTCTTCTTCGTTTTTAATGAAATTGACGATCAGATTGAAATGCTTCTCGTGGTATTGGTTGGAGAGCAGTTTCATCAGGGCGTACGCATCGGTGATCGCGGTGGGGTCGGGGGTGGTGACCACCAGAATTTCATGGGCGGCGGTGGTGAAATACGTAACGTTTTCCGAAATACCGGCCTCGGTATCGATGAGGACGAAATCAAAATCGTTGTGCATGGAATCCAGGGCTTCCATGAGTCGCATCTTTTGTTCGGAATCCAGCCGGGTAAAACGTTGGACGCCGGAGCCGGCCGGTAAAATTTTAATCCCCTCGGGGCCGTCGGTGAGGATCGATTCCAGGCCCTGTTCGCCGGTGAAGAAATGGTTGAGATTGTATCCCGGAGCCAGGCCGAAAACCACGTCGATGTTGGCCAGGCCGAGGTCGGCATCGAGGATGAGCACCCGTTTGCCCATCCGGGCCAAAAGGACGGCGAGGTTGGCCACCACCGCGGTTTTACCGACGCCGCCCTTGCCGCTGGTGATCGAAAAGACCCGGGTGGCGGTCTGCCCGAATTTCCCCTCGGTGTTTTCCGGACTGTTCATTGCCCGCAAGGTGTTTGCCTGGTCAGCCGGGCCTGTTGCTTTCTCAGCCATTATGCAGGATCCTGTGGTCGTTCATGATAAGGGCGGCGATGGTTGCGGGGGACGGCATGATCAGGTCCTCTGGAACCCTTTGGCCATTGGTGAGAAATGAGATCGGGGTGTCGTTTTTGTAGTGGATGTTGAGCAGTACGCCCAACTGGTCGCACTCGTCGATCTTGCTGAAAATGAAATTGCTGATCGGCAGGATGCTGAAGCGCTTGATGGTCTCCTCTAGTTCCCGTTCCCTGGTGGTGGCCGACAGCAGGAGATTGTTTTCGATGCCGAGTTCGGGACGGAGAAATCCGGCGAGTTCCTGAAGATCGACCCCGCTTCTCGGGCTGCGGCCGGCGGTGTCGATCAGGATCAGCTCGTGGTCGCGAAACTTGTCCAGGGCCTGGTCGAGCTCCCGGGGTTTGATCACCACCTCGACCGGCAGCCGCATGATCTCGCCGTAGACCTTGAGCTGTTCGACCGCGGCGATGCGATAGGTATCGATGGTGATCAGGGCGACTTTACTGCCGAACTGGCTGAGGTAATGGGCGGCAATCTTCGCCAGGGTGGTGGTCTTGCCGACTCCGGTGGGGCCGATCAGGCTGAGGCGGCGCTGGCGGCTCGGTCGGGTCTTTAATACCTGCTCGGTGGTGAACAACCGGGCAATGGCGGCCTTGAAAATCGCGGTCAGGTCGTTGCGGTCGAGGCTGGCGGCCTGATCGATGGTATCGCGGGTGAAACGGGCCACGATCTGGGCGGTTTCCGGGTTGATGCCGTAGCCGGTAAGAAAGGCGATGGCCGGGTCGATACCCGGGGTGCCGGCGCCTGCCGGGGCGGTGTATTCGGGCTCGACGTATGGCTTGCGCAGGGCCGAGCTGTCCAGGCCGGTGATCCGGTTGGATAACCCCTTGACGATATTGCGCAACTCGGCCAGCTCGTCCTGGATCTCCCGATTTGGCGGCAATTGCCGGTGCGCCGGGGCCGCAGGGGGCGGCGGTTCGTCCTGGGCCCAGATTTCGCCGTAGGAGATGTCCTCGCGGCGATCGGAGCGGTATGGTTGTTGGGGGGCGTGCTTTCGCTGGGTATTCGCGGCCGGCGATGCCTGCGGTTCCTGCCAGTGGTTGTCGATGGCGGCGGTGATCTCCATCATCGGTTTGCCGATCATGCCGAAGGTGCCGCTGCGGATGGTGCGCGTGGACAGGATGAGGGCATCCGGGCCCAGCGCTTCCTTGACCATTTTCAGGCCGCTGGCCATATCTTTTGCTTCGAAAACCTTAACTTGCATTGATGGTCACCGTCCCGATGGATTGAATACGTATCTGCGGGGTGATTTCGTTATGCGACAGTACAGCCAGGTTGGGAAAGTATCGCTCGGTCAGTCGGCGCACATGCGGTCTGATCTGCGGCAGGACCAGCAGCACCGGCTGCTGGCCGCCGGCGAATGAAGACAGCAGCGCGCCGAGGCTGTCGAGCACCTTCTGGGCGATCTGGGGGTCCAGGGCCAGATAACTGCCGCGTTCCCGGTGTTGAATGGAGGTCTGGATGGTCTCCTCCACCTTCCGGTCCATGGTGATCACCGGCAT
>CAIMMA010000227.1 GCA_903842475.1 uncultured bacterium | reverse complement strand
GTTTTAAATCGCCGCAAGCTTGGTGCCGTGTGAGGTGGGATATTTTCTTCCGACTGAAGCGCACCACATCCCCAAGAAAAGGCAGGGAAGCCGACAGGGAAGGGCAGGCCGTTAACCGTTGGCCCAAACCCTCAAGCAGCCCATCCAAAGGCGGATCAGCAAAAAACACCGAGAGGGTTTCGTCTGCAAGGAAAGGGACCAGGAGTTCTTCCAGCGCCTCCAGCCAGAGGTCGTCCAGGCAGGCAAAAAGAATGTGAAAGAGCTCGTGGCAATATCGCTCCAATTGTTCGAGCACCAGCAATAGGGCCTCCAACCGTACCCGGAATCCCTGGTCCAGGTGCTCAGGAATAAACAGGCAGAGATTATCCACTGGAAATGGATACAGGAGGCCTGCGTCCACCCCTTGCTTCAGACGCAGCAAGGTCCCAAAGGAGCCTGGAGCATCGACATGCTGCTCCCAGTTCCGACTGCCGACATCAGTGGAAAGGTGATCGAAACAAATGTGAACCGAGGCACCCTGCTCAAGAAAAATTCGGTGTTTGAACCGATAAATATTTCTCATCTCCTCAGCGAGCATCTCCTCGGTCAGCGAAGGATGATACCGACTGAAAAACACTTCGATCCGAACCCGACCGTTGAAGGCCCGCCCGATCTCGCCGATGTTCTGCCGCAGTTGCTCCAGAGTATAGGTCGTGCCCCCCTTGATGGCGGAACGTGCGCCATCGGCAAAAACCTCCGGCGAAAATTCGAAAAGCGGCGGCGAGGCGGCAGCAAAGGCGCGGCGATAGCTTTCGAGAAATTGGGCGTCGAGCAGGTGCCAAGCCCCATACCCCAGGGTGAAATAGCCCCGCAGTTCCTGATCCTCGCTGATCGCCCCGAACAAGGCCACGATAAAGGCCGGATCGTTTTCGTAACAGATATAGAGCAGGCGGGTCCGCCCCTTGAGGCTGCGCAGGTCTGCAAGGATGGCGGCAATCGAACGGGTCGCCGGCTTGTGGCGATGGGAATGGTTCCGAAAGGCCTGTCGACTCCCGCCGCAGTACTCGCAATCAAAAATGCAGCCCCTGCCGACAAAGATCGGAAAACCGAGTTTGGTGTTGATTTTGTCAACATAACGGTCCGCGTCAATCAGGAAATCGAGCCTGCTAAAAGAAAGCTCGTTAAGCAGCGTCGGCGTAATCAGCCAGTGATTGGGATTGCGCTGCACCGAGCCGTCCTGGTCACGGCGAACCAGATTGGCGATCGAAGCCAGCGGCCGACCTTGCAGCAGATGCGCCACCGGTTCTTCCGGGTCGCCGACAATCACATAATCCAATGCAGGGAGCGTATGAAGAAGATCCTCGGCGAAATAGGAGGCGGTAAACCCTCCGCAGAGGGTGACGGTGTCGGGATTCCAGGCCTTCACCAGTTCCAGCGCGGTCAGCAGGCCATGGGCGGTTTCCTGCCAATGGAGTACCAAGCCGGCATGGGTCGGCGCAAAGGCGATTAGTTCGCCAAGCAGGCGGTTGGCCACTTCCTGCTCGGGATACAGTGAGGGATTGAAAATTAGGGTAACGATTTCGTGCTGATCGAGGTAATCGCAAAGCCCGAAGGTCCCCATGGGGATGTAGAAGAAATAGGGGCTGGAACAGTTGATGATCAGCAAGCGTGGCGACATGAAAAAGAGCCTCGGGGGTATCGATTGTTCGTTCTTGACGCAGACGATGCAAAGAACCGGCTCCCCAAGCAGGCCAAACCGATTAGCCGCTGCTAAGAGGTGCGGTCGCTGCCGCCTGGATACATCCGGGGTTGGTCACAACAAGCCTGCGACCGGTCTTCGGAGATCTCCTGCAACTGCTCCCGCAGCAGTTCCTGGAGGGCCAGGGAGGCCTCCTCAAGCAGGCCATCCTGCCCCTTCTGCATGCTACGGAAAAAGTGGGTGCAGGTTTTTCGACGTTCGCC
>CAIMMA010000226.1 GCA_903842475.1 uncultured bacterium | reverse complement strand
TGGCTGTTTCGACACCGGATGTATTGAACGGGGAGAGGAGGCCATCACGCCAAGACCGCAACAAGTCTTGGCGATTGACGGGTGGTGGTGTGGGGGCTGGGGTGCGGCAAACCGTGACCGGTTTGCCGATGCAAAAACGACAAATGCTTCAGGAGGGCTCGCTGCTGGGGTTATGGTCTGTCCCTGGACTTTTCCTCGCGCTTGACTTGCTTGGCGGCGCGTTTTTCCTTGAGGGATTTAGTCGGTTCCTTTTTGACGTTAACTTGTTTGGTGTTTTTTTCTTTTGCCATGGCTCTTGGTCCTTGTGATGATATGTGATGAGGTTTGTCGCTTAAAGCTCCGAAGCTCAAGTTCAGGAACTCCGGTTGGTAGTAACAAGTGAAAAAAGGGTTTAGCGGCGCGGGTTGGGCCGATTGCTTCTTCTCGGGCCGCCGGAGCCGTCTTTTTTAAGACTTTTCTTGAATTTCGGTTTTGCCACCCTGTTGAAATCGTTGACGAACAGGTCGTCCTCAGCCCACTCGGTGGGGATTTTGTGTTTGATGAATGCTTCGATATCCTCGAGGTACAGCGCGCCTTCTTCATCGGCAAAGGAAATCGCCTTGCCCTTGGCCCCGGCGCGGGCGGTCCGACCGATCCGATGGACATAGTCCTCGCAATCTTCGGGAAGATCATAATTGATCACATGGGAAACACCTTCGATATGGAGTCCTCGGGAGGCCACATCGGTGGCAATCAGAATCGGCAGTTTGCCTTCTTTGAAATCCTCCATAATGCGTAGTCTTTTTTCCTGGGCCACATCGCCGGAAATCAGGCGGCTGGGAAAACCGTTGGCATTCATGCGGGAATACAGGTATTCGCCTTCCCGTTTGGTGTTGATGAAAATCATGGTGCGTTCCATGCCGTCCCGCCGGAGCAGACCAAGCAGCAGCGGGAATTTTTCTTTGCGGCCGACATGGAATAACACCTCTTCGATATTGTCTGCGGTCATATTGTCGCCGGTGACGCTCACTTTTTCGGGGACATTCATAAACTCATAGGCAAGTTCCATCACCCGGTGGCTCAGGGTGGCCGAAAACATCAGGTTCTGCCGTTGCTCGAAGGGCGGCAAACGTCGCAGGATGAATCGCAGGTCAGCGATGAAACCCATGTCGAACATGCGGTCAGCTTCATCGATCACCAGCATTTCGACATCTTTGAGGGTGTAGATTTTTTGCTTGAGGTAGTCGATCAGGCGTCCGGGGGTGCCGATGATAATATCCGCGCCTTGGCGCAGGGCATCACGCTGTTTCATGTAATCGACCCCGCCATAGATGGCCTGGACCGTCAATCCGCAATATTGGCCCAGGAGCTTGGCGTCATTTTCAATCTGAACGACGAGTTCCCGGGTTGGGGCCAGGATCAGCGCGCGGGGATTCTTGATGGCGGCCGGCTCTGTTTTCAGCAAACGGTCGAAAAGGGTGATTAAAAAAGCCGCGGTCTTACCGGTGCCGGTCTGTCCCTTGCCGGCGACATCCTTGCCGCTCAAAGCCAAGGGCAAGGTCAACTCCTGAATAGGGGTGCATGTGGTGAATCCTGCAGCGGCAATGCCTTGGCTGAGGGGTTCCGGTAAAACGAGATCTTCAAATTGCATCAAATGTCCTTCAAAAAAATTAATATTTATTTGTAATTGTGAAATTATTATATGCACCCCAGCTGAATCTGGCAACGACTACCTTGCTGGGGAGGTCTATGCATGACGATTATGCTGCGATGGAAAAACTGAAAACAGCCGGCTGTTTCGCAATAAATGACGTGGAATCAGCATGATCGATACTGGCTGGCAAGTGGAGCGTGGGGGCCAAGGCCTGCCGATATGTTGTTCAGTCGATTTTGAAATTGAGCTGGATGCAATCTCGGGCCGGAATGAATTGCCGAACAGAGGTTTTTGATTTTTCCAGCATGATCTTCGAGGCCTTGACCGAGTCTGAATCCTTATATTTATCGGAGAGATAAATGATCTCGCGGATACCCGCCTGGATGATGACCTTGGTGCATTCGTTGCACGGGAAAAGGGCGACGTACAGCCGGCAGTCGCGCAGATCATAGGTGATGCAGTTCAATACGGCATTGAGTTCGGCGTGGCAGACGTACGGGTACTTGGTGTCGAGATAGTCCCCTTCCCGGGCCCAAGGGAGTTCGTCATCCGAGCAGCGCCAGGGGAAACCGTTGTAACCAACGCCGACAATCTTGTTTTGGCTGTTGGCCACGCAGGCTCCCACCTGGGTGTTTGGATCTTTTGAGCGATGCCCGGAGAGAATCGCCACGGCCATGAAGTATTCATCCCAGGACAGATATCCGGTTCGTTTGGTGATCATGCTATTCCTGCGGTTGTCCGGCGGTTTGCTGTGCTTTGAACTGTCGTCTTCGTTCCCGCCAGTCAGGTGCGATACCGGCACTCTTCTCGATGAATTTCTTGATGGCCTGGAAGTAGAGCACGCCGGCGACACTGATCAGCGAGTTGTGGTCGGCACCCGGCACTATCTGCAATTCTTTGCTTTTGGCGCCGCTTTCACTCATCAGGGTTTCCGCCTGCCAGAGGGGGATCAACTGATCGTATTGGCCATGAAGAATGAACGTGGGGTCGGTGATTTGTGCTATTTTAGAGCTGTTGTTGAAGGTCTGTTCCTCGGTGATGCCCATCTGGGCGAGGTCCAGGCCGAGTACTTTGGCCAGCGGCAGGGTCTTGGCAAAACCGGATTCGATGATCAGCCCGCTGATGGCATCGCTGTGATTGAGTGCAATGTCGATGGCACAGGCGCTGCCCAGAGAGCGGCCCATGACAAACAGGGCGCCGGTGTAGTCGTGCGCTTTGAGCCATTGCTGCAACTGCACGAAGAGGGCGTTGCTGTCGGGCAGGAAGGTGCTGGTCAACGGACTGCCGTCGCTCCATCCGTAACCGCGGTACTCGGTCACCAGGAAATTCATTCCCAACTGTTGGTAGTAGGGGCCAATCTCGTCGTAGTCGGGAATAATTTCGCCGTTGCCATGGAAAAAAATCAAGGTCGGCGCGGCGGGGGAACTGCTGAACAGTCGGCAGGCGATTTTGATGCCGTTTTCGACCTGCGGTTCGATATCGATTGCTCCAGCGGGAGGCGCATTTTTGGCGACTTTCAGGGGACGAAAAAGAAGTTGGGTGATTTCAGGTCGGTCCATGGTGTTTGGTGCTGACAAGGAGGTCTCCTTTGAGGTATGTCCTTCGCTGCTGCCGCAGATCGAGACGTGGGGGAGGAATATACAGCAAAAGCCAAGGAAAAGGGCGATCCTAAAGACTGTGGGTCGATAGACGGTATCTGATTGCCGCAACCGTCTTTTTTGTATGGGTTTTGCTGCCTGGCTTTGCCGGTATTGCTCGCGGTTCATTGCCTGGTCCGGGAACTGGTTGGTCGGTTCGCACGGTTGTGGGGTGCGGCCTGATTGGAAAAATATGAATGTTTTCGATATTTCAAATGTTCCAGTCAGGCGCTTGGTCTTGGGAAAGGCTGCAGCCAAGGCAAGGCCTGTGCAGATAAACCCTTTCCACCCGCGTTCCTTACTCTAACTTTTTCAATTTGTCAAATTGTCGTTTTTACACGATTAAAATAGCGAGGGTCGACATCTGTCGTGTCGATAATTTTTCAAGCGGCCCCTTGCCGATGCTGCAATTGCTATCCTCGTAACCGCTTGTTCAGAGTTGATCGCTGCCAGTATTCTTTGCGCGGACTTATTTCCAGTTCAGGACATCTTGCAATGTCAGCATAAAATTTTTAAGATAGTTTCAACAATTTTTTTCTATGATGCTTTGAGGTTCAATCGGATGATGGACAACAGACTCTATCGAACCTTGGTCCTTATCGCCGCAGGATGGTTTTTCCTGCTTGTGGGTATGCACAGCCCAGCCGGTGCGGCAAGTGCCGAGATGGGACAGCCGTCAGCAGTCGTCCATCCTGCACAACTGCTAAAGGATCGAAGGGAGACCCCGCCTGAAACGCCTCTCGAGAAAAAGACCGTTACCCGAACCACGCAAAAAAAACGGCAACCGGACAGCGACTTCGTCGTGCTCAGCCGTTTAATAATCGGGAATGCGCTGCCTGCTGCACCACCGGCCAACGCTGCCACCAGCGGATTTACACCGGAAAATGTTGTTTTCATCCTTGGCGCCGAGACCACCAGATGGGCAGTGGGCTTTGACCCCGCCGCTCCTGCCGAGATTGCCGGTCAGAATCTCGCCATCCTCAAAACCGATCGCACGTTGGGCAAGCTGGCACCGCAATCTCTGCGTTCCAGTCAAGCCCGTCGAAGTCGCGGTAATTCTTTTGAAACCAAATCGCCGAATCCGTTGCTTTCGACTTCGGATAGCGATGGTATGCTCAAGGAGATCAGCGGGTTGGAAAGCGACGACCTGCTCGAGATGCATGCCGGAGGCAAGGAGTCTCAGGGCCTCGAAGCCGGAGCAATCAGCAGGCGGTCCGGTTCCCCCTTTGTCTATCGTTACCAGAAAGACAACGTGTCGGTGAATGCTGGTTTTTCCTGGCTCAATGATGTTTCCGACCCCTACGTCGGTCCCAAGGCTTTTGAAGAGGCCGGTTTGTCTGCGACTGTCAACCGGGTTTCAGGTTTGAACGTCAACCTCGGGGCAAGTTACCGGGCGTTGTCATTGACCGGTGGATACATTCGTGCCCTCGATCGTTTTGCCCCGGCGCATCTCTCCCTTGATGAGGGCGCTTCCGAGCCCACGGCCTGGAATAGCGAACTCGCCTACACCACCGAACTGCTGCGTAAAGAAACCGTGCTGGCGGTCGGGTATCAGCGGTCATCTGAGGCTTTACAAGTATATCTGCCCGAACAACGTTATAGCACCATGGCTTCCATGTCGATTTTTGATGGGGCCAAGCTGAGCCTGGAGTACTATTTGGACAAAGAAGCCGTCGGGCAAGGGGATGGCGCCGAGGCCCAAGGGTATGGTTTTACGACCCGAATCGGTTTTGGGCTATAGGCAGGGGCAACGTTTGCAGTGCTGATTTATTTTTGCTGGTCAGGCGGGGCGTCTTGGGCCGCGGCATCGTCGGCAATTGTTTTCTAAGGGAAACGGAGCGGAGCCAGCTCGCTTGCCTTCCGCGCCGCTTCGATCCGGCAAACGGTGAGAGGGGTCGGTTTAGGCCACTTTCACCGCCCAGGAACGATCTGCCGTACCTTCGGCTATTTTTTGCGTTAACTGGCTGAGGATCGTATTGGCCTCTTCTTGATTTTTTTCATTTTTTTCGTTGTATACCAGTACTTCCAACCGCCAAGGCTTTCCGTCTTCCATTTGAATGGCGATGTCGGCACAGATCTCCACGCCTGGAAAGAGGCCTTCAAGATGCTCAATGATGATATTCCCTTTTAATTCCGCAAGGTTTTCTGCGCTTTTTTCGACATCGTAGCCACTTTCGGTAAACAGGGTGCCCGCCAGTATCATGTCTGAAACTTCAATTTTAGTGATCGCCACTTTTTTGCTCCTTATTTGTCCATTTTGGTCCCGCTGAGCAGGGAGAATCTTCTATACCACAGTGCTGGCCAGCGGCCAAGCAAGAAGGGAGGACAGGGGGGCGGGTTGTTTACCGGGGACGCTGTTGTTTGGGGCAAAAAAGGTGTTTCCTGCTGCTGGCGGTCATCTCGGTGTGCTGGAGAAGTTCGATCAAACCGACACTCTGCTTTTCCGCTATGCGGAAGATTGAAGATGTTCTATATTTACAGACTAAACGTAAAAAATCCAACCCGTGCAATGTGCCCCTGATCATGGAACTTCGCATCAGACCCGAACAGGAATCCGACATCGATCGGATTGCCGAAATCACCAAGGTCGCCTTCCGCCAGCATCCGTACAGCAATCATCCCGAGCATCTCATCGTTCACAACCTGCGGCGTGACCAGGCGCTGGTCCTTTCGTTGGTGGCGGAGATCGACGGGGAACTCGTCGGTCATATTGCGTTTTCCGAAGTCGAAATCTCTGATGGTTCAATGGGGTGGTTCGGCCTTGGCCCTCTGGCCGTTGTCCCGGGGGAGCAGGGGAAAGGCGTGGGGAGTGCCTTGGTGCGCGCGGGGTTGGATCGCTTGAAGGAGCAGGGCGCGAACGGTTGCGTATTACTGGGCGAGCCCGGCTATTACCACCGTTTCGGTTTTTACAACGATCCCGATCTATTCCTTGCGGAGGAATCCCAGGAACATTTTATGGCACTGAGTTTTTCCAATCTCAGGGCACGTGGGGTTGTGCGTTATCATCCGGCCTTTTTTAGATCGTGTTGATGGTGTATATTTCCAGTATGGCGTGCGGCCGTCATGGGACTTTTTTTATCAGGGAGAACATAATGAAAATTCTTACGGTAATAACTGCTTTGCTGGCCACCGTACTGGTCGTTACGACACAACCGACGGAAGCAGGGGTTTCGATCAGCGTGGGCGAGCCAGGTTTTTATGGGCGGGTGGATATTGGCAACTATCCACCGCCGCGATTAATCTACGAGGAGCCGGTGATTGTGCGGCGGGTCAAAACCTGGTACCCGCCAATCTATCTCCGCGTGCCTCCAGGTCATGTCAATCAATGGTATAAGCATTGCGATCGATATGAAGCCTGTGGTCGACCGGTCTATTTTATTCAGGATGATTGGTATCGCGAAGTGTATGTACCGCGCTATCGGGAGTATCGATATGAGGGGGGATACTCGCATAGACCGCCAGTGAAGGTGTATCGACCGGAATATTACGAATATCGGAAATATCGTCATAAACCAGGCGAAAAGGTATATATCCGCGAGAACTATCACGATACCAATCGATCCTCCGGGGACTACCGTCGGGGCAAGGACCATTATTGAGAGGGTTTCCGTTTCTTACCGTTCCTTGTCGACCGGTCAGGCCTTTTAGTCGCCGGGTGATTTTTCAGGGAAAGGCTGCTTATCGGGGTGTCGAGATAGGGAAACTACCAGAGTTTTCGATTAAGATTCGATTTTCATTTCGAGTTTGATTGTGTCGCTTGCAGTTGCGACAGAGTCCGGTGTATAAGGAGCGTCCGACTGCAAAATCACCACTTTTTTCGATATCATTTGCGGACTGACGGATTACTGCCAAATATAAGGAAGCCCCTGCTTGCACATCGAGAATAAAGCTGATCGGCTTAAAGCAATACTTCAGGGGTACCGACAGGTGGCGATCGCCTTTTCCGGCGGTATCGACAGTTCCCTCCTGCTTAAGTGTGCCCTCGATACGTTGGGAGCCGGTAATGTTCTTGTCTTGTTCGGCAAATCTGAATTGCTCAAGGCCAGCGAAATTGAACGAGCGGAACAATGGCTGAACAAGCATGGGTACACCAAAGGCATTGAACTGGAGTTGGTCAGCCTCCAGCCCCTGTCCTGGAAGGAGTTTGTCAATAATCCCGAGGATCGCTGCTATCTTTGCAAGCTTCGTATCTATACGTTGTTTCGTGAACGTATGGAGAAACGCGGTTTTTCGATATTAATGGATGGCACCAATATCGACGATCTTAAAGGAAATCGAGCCGGGCTCCGAGCCATCCATGAATTGGGGGTGAAAATGCCGTTAATGGAAGTCGGCTTTGACAAGGCTGAAATTCGCAGGTACAGTCAGCAACTTGGATTGGCCGAGTGGAGCCTGCCTTCCTCCTCCTGCCTGGCGACCAGAATTCCCACCGGAACCAAAATTACCAGCGAGCTGCTGCAAAAGATTAAGCTTTGTGAAGAGGGGGTGGAGCGATTTGGTTTTGCCGGTTGCCGGGTTCGTTTGGACAATAATCGAGAGAATGCGGTGTGCGTGGAAATACGAGGAGAGGATTTCGAGGCATTGCTGAATTCAAGCGTTCGATTGGCATTGCTCAGGTTTTTTCAAAACAGCGGTTTCAGGAAAGTATTTCTTGACCTTGAAGGCAGAAGCTAGCTAAGTATACTTCTTCGCAATAGCTAAAACTGTGCGGCATCTGGCTTTAGGGTTGATACAACGGTTTTTTTCTTTGACAAAGATTTTTTTTTTTATTTTAGTTTTCACGTATCAACAAATGCCACGTCAGATGTTGGAACCTGGCTGTTCTGGCAATGCTAACATCATCGGGAGGGAAGAATGAACAAGAAGGAACTGGTTGAGTCCATGGCGGAAGCGGCAGATATCAGCAAAGCTGCAGCCGAGAAGGCGCTGAATGGAATGCTAATGGCGGTATCTGACGCACTGTCCAAAGGTGACAAGGTTACCTTGGTCGGTTTCGGAACTTTCTCGATTGTCAAGCGCACAGAGCGGAAAGCCAAAAATCCTCGCACTGGTGCCATGATCGATATCCCCGCCAAAACAATTGCCAAGTTCAAGCCGGGGAGCAAATTGTCCGACGCTGTCAACTGAAAGCAGTTAGCATCGATTGTTGAGAAAACAGCTGGCAAAGGCCAGCTGTTTTAGTTTGTGCGTCGTGACATTGATATGTATGTTTTAAAGAGCCATGACTGGTCAGGCTGTGCTGGCGGTGGGGGAATACCGGCTTGATCGAAAAGGGCTGGACACCGGGATGAAACCATGCTAAAGGAGTAGCCGCACTCAAGTGCGTATCAAGAGACGACAAAGTTCGGGAAGTGGCTCAGCCTGGTAGAGC
>CAIMMA010000225.1 GCA_903842475.1 uncultured bacterium | reverse complement strand
GCCAGCTGGGGGATGCAATCCACCCCGGGGTGCAGGGAACGCAACATCCGGTGCTCTGGCGAGGCCAGGTATTCTTCCACCAACTGGTTGAGGCGACAGGTGCGCCGTTCGCTGCTGACGCCGCGGGCCACGGTGAGCAGGTCCGCGACCACCGCCGCCGCCCGTTGGCCGGAGCTTTGGATGGCCAGCACCGATTTGCGCAATTTGCTGTGTTCGTCCAGCTGCATCAATATGAGTTCCGGATAGCTGACAATCCCGGAGAGAATGTTGTTGAGATCATGGGCCACGCCGCCGGCCAGCAGGCCGATGGCCTCCATTTTTTGGGCGCGGTGCAGCTTGGCCTCCAGGGCGGCGCGTTCAAGCTCCGCCTCTTGCGTTTTGGTGACATCATCATAGACAAAGACCACTTCACCGCTGGGGATGGTATAGATGTGCCCCCGCAGCCAGCGTTGGCGATTGTCATATTGATGGAAGGTGGGCGGCAGGTAGATCGGCACCCCGGTCTTCCAGACCTGACGCAGGAGCGGCAGCAGGCCGGTGGGCTCAGCCCCGGGATAACTCTCGGTAAGGGGCCGGCCGACCAAATCCCCGCGCTGCCGACCTTCTATCCTTTCTGCCGCCGGGTTCATGTCGGTGACCATGAAATCACGGCCATCATCCAGCGCTTCCAGCACCCCGACCCCGCTGCTGGTGTGATCGAACAGGCTTCGATACACCGCTTCGCTCAGCACGGTTTCCTGCTGCGCTTTTTTGAGATCGGCCAGATCGATGTGGATGGCGTACATCTCCTGCTGTCCACGAGTATTGGCGATTTTGAAGAAAGAGGCGTACACCTGTTGGAGGGAACCGTCCCGGTGCCGGAAGGTCGTCTCGCCGGCTGGAATGGCGACGTCCTCGTCGATCCATTGCCGGAGACGTTCCTGAAGCGCCTCTTGTTCGGTTTTTTCGGCAATCAGGACTTCGATGGTCTGGCCGGCAGCCTCCAGGCTGGTTGGGCCGTAGAGGCTGATACTGGTTTGATTCCAGAAAAACACCCGCCGGTTACAATCGAAACCGATGAGTGCAACCTTGGGCAGTTCATCGGCGATATAACGGAATCGTTGTTCGCTCTCGGCTAACTGCCGGGTCCGCGCTTCGACCTTGGATTCAAGGTCTCCCACCAGTTCCCGGATTCTGCCGCCCATCAGATTGAAGGTGCGCCCCAGTCGCCCCAGTTCGTCGTCGGGGTGTTCGGCGGCGGAGCTGTTGAGCTGCCCTTTTTGGATTCGGCCGGCAGTCTCGGCCAGTTCGGCAATCCTCAGGGTGAATCCTCTGATAAAAAAACGGGTGACCAGCAGGCTGCCGACCAGCGAGGCCAGTGTAAAGACGGTCAGGAGCAATGCGGCAATCCGCAGGGTCAGGACTATGCTGTTCTGGGCATGTTCGACCTCGGCGCCAGCCTGGTGCACCAGGGTCTGGGCGATCGGCTGCATCGTGGCTGACTGAATGTTGAGGTCGTTGAAATTGTTCTTGATCGCCAGGTCGGTGGCCAGAATTTGTTCGCCGGTAGTTCTGAGCCGGACGATCAATTCGGCAATGTTTTTTTGGGAAACCGCGGAGAGCGTCAGGGAAGCATCGACCAGCTGCTGCAGGCTGGACAGGGTGTTGAATGCCGATTGCATGGCCGGCCGTTGCCGCGATATCCGATATTCCTGATATTGTTCCTGCAGTGCTCGGCAGAGGTCCCGTAGGGGCGCGGGCGCGGGGATCGTCTCGGTCTGGAGCAGGGCGGATTCTTTTTTAAATGCCGCTTCCAGCCCTGTTTCGGGAGCGGCCAGGCGGGTGATCAGTTCGATGGATTCGATCGAGGTGTCGGCAAAGCGTTTGGCCGAGGCGAGGTAGAGGTTGAGGTCGACATGGTGCCGGCGGAGACTGTCGTCGGTCTCTCGTTGCTCCACCATTTTTTTGAGTTCCGAACTGGCCGCAATTGCTTCGGCAATCAGTCGCACTGAAGGTTGGGCGAATTGAACGTGAGCCTCGTTCAGGCCGATTCTGCCGTACTGCAGAAAAAAATCGCCGTGCAGACGCCGTGCTTTTTCGAGCAGCCGGTCCATGTTGAGCACGTTTCGTTCAATGGCCACACTGGTGTTGATCGTGTTTTTTGCCCGATTGGCCAGGTGCAGTGTAAGGAGCCATGCGGCAATGATCAGGGCGATCAGGGCAAAGAGGGCGCCAAAACTCAGGCGGAGTTTGCCGGCGATCCCGAGATGGTTCCAGTGGGCCAGGAAGCGGTTCATGGTCTTATTTCGACCCTGCACCGGTGACGATTCCCTCGGCAGTCGGTGTAAAGGTGAATTGAATATTATGCTGCAGCCCATCTATGCCATCCTTTGGGTT
>CAIMMA010000224.1 GCA_903842475.1 uncultured bacterium | reverse complement strand
CACTCGTTGACGAAGTGATTCTCCTGGGAACAGTGGAGATCGAGCAAACGATCGGTATTATACAGCCACTCGGTGCGGACGCGGCGCCGCTCGATGATGTCGCGGGCCACCGGCTGACCGGCACCGCCGATACAACCGCCGGGACAGGCCATGACCTCAACCAGATCAACGCTAAGCGATCCGTCGAGAATCCGGTGCATCACCTCCCGCGCCTTGGCCAGGCCATGGACGATGGCCAGCCGCAATTCCAGACCACCGACTTCGGTGCGGATAATCCGGAGCGACTCCTCGCCGCGAATTTCCTGGAATTCAGGATCCACCGGATTCTGCCCTGTGATCTTACCGACGGCATAGCGCAGCACCGCCTCGGTCACCCCGCCGCTGTTGCCGAAAATGACCCCGGCACCGGTCTTGAAACCCATGGGCATGTCAAAACCGACC
Source organism: uncultured bacterium (assembly GCA_903842475.1). Taxonomy (GTDB): domain Bacteria; phylum Desulfobacterota; class Desulfobulbia; order Desulfobulbales; family Desulfobulbaceae; genus Desulfobulbus. The sequence goes on along the minus strand of CAIMMA010000224.1, from coordinate 1,791 downwards.
GGGTTGAGCTTGGCCAGGGACAGTCCTGATTGCTCGATCATCCGGGCTAATTCCTGGGTGGTCAGAACCTGATCGACATCCGGGCTACCTGCGGTTTTAAATTCCGGTCGCTGGGCCTCGAACTTTTTCGCGGTGCAGGGCATGATCGAAACCATGACGATATTTTTGCGCTCCCGACCCAACTGGGCCGGCAGGGTATGCTTAACCATCGAACCCATCATCTGCTGCGGGGAGCGGCACGACGAGAGGTTGCCCAACAGCTGCGGAAAATACTGCTCGGCGAACTTGACCCAGCCCGGACAGCAGCTGGTGAACAGAGGCAGCCGTTCGCCGCTGGTTTTACGGGCTATAAATTCGTTGGCCTCCTCGATGACGGTCAAATCGGCGGTGAAGCTGGTGTCATAGACGATGTCAAAACCCATTCGCTTCATTGCGGCCACCACCTGCCCGGTGGTGTTGAGGCCGTACTCCAGGCCGAAATGCTCGCCGATAGCCACCCGCACCGCAGGGGCGATCTGGCCGACCACCACGGTATCGGGATCGTTGATCGCCTTCCAGACCGCATCGATCTCCGAGGCGGGGGAAAGCGCTCCGGTGGGACAGACCGCGGCACACTGCCCGCAGTTGATGCAGTCACCGGCGCCCAGGTCCCGACCAAAGGCGGGCAGGACCGCGGCATCGTGCCCGCGATAGGCGAAATCAATAGCGCCGATGCCCTGAATTTCATCGCAGAACCGGACGCAATCACCGCAGAGTACGCATTTATTGGGATCGCGGGTCAACGCGGGGCTGGAGGTATCGATGGGTTTGTGCTGATGGATGTTCCGATACCGGATTTTGGTAATCCCCAGGCGGCGGGCGATATCCTGCAGCTGGCAGGAACCGCTACGCACGCAGCTGGTGCATTCCCGGTCATGGTTGGCCAGCAGGAGCTCAATGGAAATCTTCCTGATTTCACGCAACTCCTGGGTGTTGGTCTTAATGTTCAACCCAGGCTCCGGCGGCGTTGAGCAGGCCCCGAGAATCCCTCGCCCCTCGACATCGACCAGGCAGAGACGGCAGGCGCCATAGACGCTTAAATCGGAATGATAACAAAAGGTCGGCAGATCGATCCCAGCCTTGCGAACCAGTTCCAGCAGGTTCCGTTCGCCTTCGATGCTCACCGGACGGCCGTCAATGGTGACGGTAGCAGGTTTTACTTTTGCGGTCATCATGCGTGCGCTCCTTGCAATCCTTCGACTGCCCCGAATTTGCAGGACGGCATGCAGGCCCCGCATTTGATACAGATATCCTGGTTGATCGTATGCGGCAGTTTGAGTTCGCCGCTGATGGCCTCGACTGGACATTTCTTGACACATTTGCCGCAACCCTTGCATTTTTCAGCGTTAATCCAGGGTTTCAGCAATGCCTTGCACTGACCTGCAGGGCAGACTTTATCTTTAACATGGGCCTCGTATTCGTCGGCAAAATGGCGCAGGGTCGAGAGCACGGGATTAGGTGCGGTTTTGCCAAGCCCGCAGAGCGAGCCTTTCTGCACCGCCAGGGCCAACTCGCGCAATAATGGCAGGGTGGTGGCATCGGCCCGGCCTTCGATGATGTCATCCATCATGGCCAGCATCTGCCGGGTGCCCTCACGGCAGAGTACGCACTTGCCGCAGCTCTCGCGCTGGGTGAATTCCATGAAAAACCGTGCCACCGCGACCATGCAGGTGCCTTGATTCATGGCCACCAGCCCGCCGCTGCCGATCATCGCGCCCACAGTCTTCAACGAATCGAAATCCATGGGCAGGT
>CAIMMA010000223.1 GCA_903842475.1 uncultured bacterium | reverse complement strand
TACTATCCAGACTTAGGTCATAATTATAAATGCAGAGTTGAAACTCCGATCTAATCCTTGCCCATACCCACCATTTGCCATCAATTACTGCGGCAGTGGCGCGAATGATAAGCATCGATGTATCCTCTTTCAAGATAGTCCCATCGGTGCTTATCAGAACGCGTTTACTATCGATGTATTCGCCGTAGCCTTCCCGTTTACACATCATGATCAGGCATCTGTCTTGGTTGGGCTCGACACAGCTTATTTCCCATCCGGGCCATTGCAGAGTCCAGTCGGCAACTTCGTTTGTGGATGCCCAAGCAACAAGACCATTGGTGTTAGACATTTCATACCACACAAACCCGTTATTCCAGTCTTTGCATGTGCCTGTGGGGGCTTTCACGGTGTTGTTACCTTCTAAAAGCTCCAATACTTTATTGACCGTGATTTTGTTGTTGGTTACCGGTTTTTGCGCTGGCGGCGGCGCAGCGATTGTCACAAGCGGCACGTTTGTATAGCCGGTGCCAGTGGTGATAACCGTTATTTTACTGACTGCCCCTTCTGATATGCTGGCAATTGCGGCAGCTCCTGTCCCCCCGCCCCGAGTGATTAATACTGTTGGGGCTGGATCCACGTAACCAGATCCCCCGTCTGTGACGGTGATGTCGACTACGAAGCCGTTGATGACTGTAGCCGTGGCTGTAGCGGTTTGTTGAGCCGACAGAGGCGTCACTGAATAAAGCCAGCATGACAGGGCAGCAAAATAAAACGAGCGTGTTAAAACGTTTTTCATAAAAGGTTGCAAGAACGACATTTAAGAAGCATTACTGAAACAGCCCTGTATCTGCAATACAAATAAAAACAACTTATCTGAGCGGGAAAATCGCTTCCTTGCGACCATTTTGATTTCAGCATGCCCGCTCGATCCCAGCAATTGCTGGCACTGTCCTGGGCGGACCAGCGGGATGGGTGACAAGATCGGCATCGACGTTGAGTTTAGGAGGCTTCCGCGCATGGAACCGACTCAACAGGCGAATTTGGAGCGCCCAGGATGACCTAGGACGCGTCCGGGCACACCCTCATGGTAGGTTGGACCACCTCATTTACTCAAGACAAGCTGGTGAGATCGGCAGTCGAACAACCCTTAAGCGCCAGAGACCTCGCCGGGATGAAAACGATTCATCAGGCCCTTCATGCGACCAATGCCGAGTAGTCGCTCCCGGCGACAGCAACCTCGTTCTGGCTTTTGTCGCCGCCGCCTGCGCTCCGCCTGGACCCCGATTGCGAGCTGACAGTCCTCATTGAAAAATACTCCGTTGAACATCCCGTGGGTGCTCCCGGTTGGGTCCGTAAAATTAAGACGGAAAAATCAGGCCAAGGCGGTTTGTTGTTGGTAGAGGAATTTCTGGAATCCGGTAAAGACCTTGCCGATTTCCTCGGGCCTGCCCAGCGCAGCCATAGCATCGGCGATGGAGTCGTGGTACATCAGTTTCAACAGTGGGGTAAGCTTTTCCTGGTCC
>CAIMMA010000222.1 GCA_903842475.1 uncultured bacterium | reverse complement strand
TATCGCGGCGCGGTCGTAACCGTAACAGGAGACCGAAGCGCGGCCGTCGACGGCGCGTTGACCCTGCTTGACTATGCAGCAAAAGTCTACCTGGTCACTGAAAAACTCAACGTTTCAAAAGAACTGCTTGATCGCCTTAATGCAAGTCAAGTTGCATGCATCGAAAGTTCGATCAAACAGATTAACGGCGACCGGGTTGTCGACTCACTGCAGTTAGCTAACGGCGAACGACTGGAAACCGAGGGTGTATTCATTGAACTGGGCTCAAAAGGGGCGCTGGAACTTGCAACTCAGATCGGTGTCATGCTGGACTCGGAATCATTCAAGTACATCACGACCAACCGAAAGCAGGAAACCAATATTGCCGGAATCTATGCCGCCGGTGATATCGTCGGCCCCCCTTACCAAATGGCCAAAGCCGTAGGTGAAGGCTGTGTGGCCGGTATGGAAGCGGCGACCTACGCGAAAAAAATGAGAAAACCCTCATGAAAAACCATAGCTATCTAACAAAACAGCAGGTTGCACCTGTTTCACAAATTTCCCGGGACGCGAAAACCGACGCGGCGGTACGCTGACCATCCGGCCGGCTACCGTGCAAGGATATTGGAAAAAACAATGCGCTCGCCCCCTATGGGGGCTTATTCTGCCCTTGCCAGGCGTTCGCTGTTGCGTTGGCGCAACTCCTGAATGGCTCGCAGGTAACGGAATATTTCCCGACTGTGCCGAGGGTTCCTGGTTTGGACAAACAGATAGGCAAGCCTCGAAAGGGCAAGGGCGTCAATTTCTGGCATGTACTCCTTGAGTTCCGTCAAGGTATCGCCCGTCCAATTTTCCACCCATTCCGTATTGGTTTCTCGGCAGACATCCCGTTTTTCAAGGGCTTCATTAATCAGGGCATCGCGATAAAATTCCAGCGTGTGCAGCTTTTTCTGGTCAGCCAAGGCTTTACCCCGATGCTTGCCGACCAAATCGTACAGTTCGGCAAGGGGCAAATCTTGAATCAACTTGGTTATATATTTGATGTGCCGCTGTCGACCGCTCCCTTGCAGCTTCCCAGCCTCCCTGAGAAGCAGTTTAATATCGTCGGAACATGGAGAGCGGTCAATCACCGGAGCCGGTAACGTCACCAGTTCGGCCACAAGGCTTTCAATGTCCTTCATGCGTCTTTTTTGTTCGGATCGACTTATCTGCATCTCTTTGGAGTCCTTTGGCAAAAATCAACCGCCATAACCGCCCCTTTCATGCAGCAAGGAAACGACCCTGTCCCATATTCGATTGGCTGTGGCCTCTTTGGTCAGCAGCGGCAATGCGGTGTTCCCCGTACGGTCGATTAGGGTTACCTGGTTTGTTTCAACATCAAAACCGGTTTGCTCCCCAAGGATATCATTGACCACTATAAGGTCCAGATTCTTTTCCTTGAGTTTTCGCAAGCCCTCTCCCGTGTGATCACGACTCTCGGCGGCGAATCCGACCAGCACTTGACCTTCCAGTCGCTTTTCACCCAATTTCTTCAGTATATCGATATTCTTTTCCAGATCAAGCTGCAGCCCCTGGCTTGTTTTCTTGATCTTATGCGCCTGATAGACCGCCGGCTTAAAATCGGCCACGGCTGCTGATTTGACCACTACCTGCCCGGGCTCAAGCCGAGACACAACTGCTTTTTCCATTTCCTCCGCTGTTGTCACCCTGACCACCTCCACACCAGGAGGATCGAGCAGGCTAACCGGGCCGGTGATCAAGGCAACCTCTGCGCCACGACGTCGAGCGGTCCGGGCTAGAGCGAACCCCATTTTTCCGCTGGAACGATTACTGAGAAAGCGCACAGGATCGAGCGGTTCCCTGGTCGGCCCGGCGGTGATCAACACTTTTTTCCCCATAAGATCGTTGGGCTCAAAGAGGGCCAGCAAAGCCTCACGGGCAACATCCCACTCGGGCAATCTCCCGTCGCCGACTTCGCCACAGGCCAAAGAACCACAGTCCGGTTGCACCAGGTGATAGCCGAAATGTTGGAGACGCCTGATATTTTCCTGGGTGGCCGGGTGCGCCAGCATATTGGAATTCATTGCCGGACAGAACACTACGGGAATCCGAGCTGCAAGAATCACGGTTGACAGCAGATCGTCGGCTCCCCCTGCGGAAAGCCGGGCAATAGTCTGGGCGGTAGCCGGAGCGATAAGAATGGCATCGGCCTCTCTCGACAGATTGATATGGGCCATGACGCGTTCCGATTCGTCGGAGAACATGTCACGATATACGGGATTACCGGAAAGGGCGGAAAAAGTGAGCGGTGCTATGAATCGTTCGGCGGCCTTGGTCATGACCACGGTCACCATGGCGTCTTCCTTGACAAGCGCCCGTACCCATTCAGCCGCTTTATAGGCGGCAACGGACCCGGTTACCCCCAACAGGATCCGTTTTCCTTGCAGATTCGACATAACAACCTAGGATTTAACGTGAAATCGTCTCGCCAAAGGGATTTACACCTCCGGAGGCTGTCTTATCGATGGCAACGTACAATTTCAACTCGGTTTTTCCAAACATGCCATCGGAGATGACCATCATGCAGGTTTTGTTGGGTTTAACAAAGGCCAACATAATATCTTTAGAAGCAGTTTCCCCAACCAATCTCCACTTATTATCCTGCATCGAAGCCACCATGTAATCTTTCAGAGACATGATTTCCGCTTTGCCCTTATAAGTAAAGATACCGCCCCTGAAGGATTCGGTTTTAATCACCATGGAATTTTTGCGGTCCCATTCCAACTCGGAAGGCAAGGTGATATCTTTGATATCATCGGCAAAATTTGAGACCTGCGGCAATCCGGCCATATCACCGCTCATTTGTTGCCTATTTGAAGCGCACCCCGAGGAGATCAAGAGCAACACTACACTAAAAAAGGCCAACAACTTGATTTTAAAACGATTTCTCATACGACTCATCCTCCAACTTTATTAAAAATACGCAGCAATCCTTTTGACCGCCGATTATCGGGTAACAGGACACGACGTGAGGCGCAAGCAATCCACCTTGCATCGTGCCTCTCTTGAAACCTCTTTTTCGGCGAAAAAACCTAAGATTTTTTTTGATCAGCCCGCAGTTCCCGCCACCAGAATCCGCAGGCGGGTTAGCTACAATAAAAATCTGACAAAAAAAATATAAATAAACAGAACCAAGACAGATAAGCAGTTGTAAAAAAATAAGGTTTTAATGTCAACAAACATTCACTATGATAGAGTGCAATTGTCCTGGTATGAATTCCCTGGCGGGATCATGGTGGTTCCGCTGACCAAGAAATCCACTTTCCGAATCAACCGTTAACAAGTCGATCCAAATCTCCCCATGAAACAACCACCCCGCCCTATTCCGCTACTTTCTCGCCACGCTACGCTTATCGACACCCATTGCCATCTCGACATGGAAGCCTACCAAACAGACCTGGATGCAGTTATTGCATCGGCGGTGCAACATGGCGTCAAGCGAATGATCACTATAGGTATCGATCACTCAAGCTCCCGACAGGCGGTGAGGATTGCAAACCAACATGCCAATATTTTTGCGACTATTGGATTTCACCCCCACGATGCCTCCCAGGCCACCCAAAAAGCCCTTAACGATCTGGCCGAGATGGCCCGGAACCATGCAGTGGTCGGCTATGGAGAAATCGGCCTTGATTATGTGAAGCATTACGCTCCCCGCGATGTCCAGATCAAGGCGTTCAAGCAACAACTCAATCTGGCTAAAGACCTTAACCTGCCCGTGGTCATTCACGATCGGGAGGCGCATGAAGATACTCGCAATCTGATCCGGTCCGTCGGCCACCTCCCCAAGGGCGGCGTGATGCACTGTTTTTCCGGTGACGTGCAACTGGCCCAAGCAATGATTGACATGGGGTTGTATATTTCGATCCCCGGTGTCGCTACCTTTACCAACGCCCATGGTCTGCATGAGGTTATCCGAACCGTGGATCTCCGCCATCTGCTTCTCGAAACGGATGGGCCTTTTCTGGCACCGGTGCCCTTTCGAGGCAAACGCAACGAACCCAAGCTGTTGCTCTATACGGCCCAAATGGTCGCCGACATCAAGCAACTCTCTCTTGAAACAGTGGCCCAGGCCACGACATCCAACGCTGTCCGCCTCTTTCAGCTTCCGGAAACCATAGATAATGATCTACGATAATCTCACGCAACTTCTTGACACGATAGCACAAACGGCCATTAATTGCGGACGCGACCCACAAGAGATCACTCTGGTAGCAGTAAGCAAGGGGGTGGGAGCCGACCAGATCAGACAGGCCATCGACAGTGGTCAGACAATTTTTGGTGAGAATTATCTTCAGGAAGCCGCTGAGAAAATTTTACATTTTCCGCAAAAAATCAGCTGGCATTTCATTGGCCACCTGCAGACCAACAAAGCCAGGCTGGCTGCAGAACTGTTTGATATTGTGGAAACGGTGGATCGCCTGAAAGTGGCACAAGCACTTGACAAACAGGCCAAGTCCTTAAAAAAGAAACTGTCTATTCTTGTTCAGGTCAACACGGGGAAGGAAAAACAGAAATCCGGAGTATTTCCCGAAGAAGCTGAACAACTCATTCGCCAGATTGCGCAAACAACAGATCTTCGCCTGACTGGCCTGATGACGATCCCTCCATATTTTGCCGATCCGGAAAATAGCAGGCCCTATTTCAAAGCACTTAAAACTCTAGCAGAGCGGCTTGCCGAACAATCTCTTTTCGCAGACAACAATCAGGTGGCACTCTCCATGGGGATGTCCGGTGATTATCAAGTTGCCATTGAAGAAGGAGCAACTATTATCCGGGTTGGCACAGCACTATTCGGGGCCAGAACAGCCCGTGGAGATGGTCCGATACCTTTATCATGATTGGTGGTGACCGACTGACACAGCATTCCCTTTCGAATTCGTTTTCAGAATCCAAAAAGGGAATGCCTATTCAATCGACCCATCCAAGCGGAAGAGAAAAGTTGCGAGGTAACGAAATGGGGGAGGTAGGAAAATTGCTTAGTGACAATAACAGCAAGCCGCTATACAAGAGTAAAAACTCGGGGGATGCCCCAGAAAAACATCCCGCAAGATTACTTTCGCCGCGAAGAAGCCCGCTTTGCCGCTTTCAGCGGGTTAACACGAATTTTAACGATAGTGACCTCAGGTTTAGCGTGGGTGGCAAAATTACAAATGCCTAACCGCCATTTTGCACCAGGATTAACATAGGTGTCACAGAATTTATTACCGTCCGCCTCAACGATCCGCTCACAGCCGACGCATTGCTCAATTACAGGCAGGAACGACCCATCGCTGAATTTTGCTACATTACTCGTTTGCATATTGCCAACTCCTGAAAAAATATAAACTTTTTCTTGAATCAGAAAAAAATCTTCCCTACAATGATAAAAGCAAGGGGTGCAGTATCACCTCTCAACCAAAAGGTACGTTTTATAAAAGCAATCGCACCATCTGTCAACACCTTATCTCGATTACTTTTTTAAAAATTTCTAAAATTCGAATGGAGAGGCATCCATGGCGATCTATGTCTGGAAAGGAAAAAACAGTTTCGGCGAAACACGCAAAGGCGAAATCGAAGCCGTTGATGAAGCCGGGGCCCGTGCACAACTTAAGCGTCAACGTGTCGAGGTTGCCACGGTTAAATTAAAACCCAAAGATCTTTTTGAAAATATTAAAATATTTAAACCCAAAGTCACCGGCAAAGACATCGTAGTTTTCACCCGGCAGCTTTCAACGATGATTGATGCTGGCCTGCCACTGGTTCAATGCCTCCAAATTTTAGGAAAACAACAGAGTAATCAAACATTTAAAACGGTGCTGACTTCGGTTCAAAGCGATGTGGAAACCGGAACGACCCTGGCCGACTCCATGCGCAAACACCCGCAAGTCTTTGACGGTTTGTACGCCAATATGATTGAAGCGGGCGAATTGGGCGGTATCCTGGACACCATTCTCACCCGGCTTGCCGCCTTCAAAGAAAAGTCCATGGCCTTGCAGAAAAAGATCAAGGGGGCGATGACCTATCCGGCAATTTGCCTTGGCATTTCGCTCGTCATCCTGGTGGTCATTTTGGTCTTTGTAGTGCCGGTTTTTGATAAAATGTTTAAAGACTTCGGCTCCACGCTACCCGTTCCCACCCAGATCGTCATCGACTTGAGTAACTTCTTTAAATCCAACATAATTTTCCTGATCATTGGGGCCTTTATCCTCTCCTGGGTAATTCAAAAAATATATTCCACCGAAAAGGGCCGCTTGAAAATGGACAATATGATCCTGTGGTCCCCGGTTGTTGGCCCGCTTGTCCGAAAAGTAGCGGTTGCTAAATTCACTCGGACGTTAAGCACCTTGCTGCAAAGTGGTGTTCCCATTCTCGACTCCCTGCAGGTTGTCGCCAGAACCTCAGGAAACAAAATAATAGAACGGGCAGTAATCAGAGTCGCTTCAAGTATTGCCGAAGGCCGCCCCTTTGCCGAACCCCTGGAGGAATCGGGAGTGTTCCCCAACATGGTCGTCCAGATGATCAATGTCGGCGAATCCGTCGGCGCCCTTGATACCATGCTTGAGAAAATAGCTGATTTCTATGATGAAGAAGTCGATCAGGCAGTGCAAAACTTGACCGCAATGATTGAGCCCTTTATGATGGTCTTTCTCGGTGGTATGATCGGTGGTTTGGTCGTGGCCATGTACCTGCCGATCTTTAAGATCGCCAGTGTCGTATAATATCAGTAACTTTTACTTTTTCCCGGAGAACAACTTATGAGCGAAATTACAGGCTTGATTGCCAGAGAAATACTTGATTCCAGAGGAAACCCCACCGTCGAGGTGGAAGTGCATCTCGAGACAGGGGCAATAGGCCGGGCAGCAGTTCCTTCAGGTGCCTCCACCGGCACAAGAGAAGCGCTCGAACTCCGCGATCTCGGAAACAGTCGATACGGCGGCAAGGGTGTTTTACAGGCAGTGGCAAACGTTAACGATCATATTGCCCCGGCTCTGCTCGGTTTTGAGTCCTCACAGCAGGTAATCATCGACAGCACCATGCTGGCGCTTGACAATACCGTTAATAAGGAGAAATTGGGAGCCAATGCCATTCTCGGCGTGTCGATGGCCGTTGCCAAAGCCTCCGCCATGGAATTGGAATTGCCGCTCTATAATTACCTGGGCGGTGTTAATGCCAAAGTATTGCCCGTGCCCATGATGAATATCCTCAACGGAGGGGCCCATGCCGACAATAATGTCGACATTCAGGAATTTATGATTCTGCCTGCGGGCGCTTCCTCCTTTGCCGAAGCCTTGCGCATGGGCGCTGAAACCTATCATGCGCTGAAATCCGTATTGAAAAAACGCGGATTACAGACCGCCGGCGGCGACGAGGGCGGCTTCGCCCCGAACCTGCGATCCAACGAAGAGGCCATGGAGGTTATCCTGGAAGGCATTGTCCATGCCGGTTATGCTCCGGGAAAAGATATATTTATTGGAATCGATGCAGCTGCCAGTGAATTTTATTCTGCTAAAGACGGTGTTTACGTTTTGGGTGCCGAAAAACAGCCCCAGAAAACCGCCGAACAAATGATCGCCTTCTACACCGACTGGGTCAACAAATATCCATTGATCACCATCGAGGACGGATTGGACGAATCCGACTGGGATGGATGGAAACAGTTGACCGACGCCCTCGGGAAAAAAATCCAGTTGGTCGGCGACGATATCTTTGTCACCAACACCAGCATTCTCAAGCAGGGTATAGCCCAGAACATTGCCAACTCTATCCTGATTAAACTTAATCAAATCGGCTCATTGACCGAGACCCTCGATGCTGTGGAAATGGCTCACCGGGCTTCTTACACCGCGGTAATTTCCCATCGCTCCGGCGAAACGGAAGACGCCACCATAGCCGATCTGGCGGTCGCGCTCAATACCGGGCAGATCAAAACCGGAGCGCCCTCGCGGAGCGATCGAGTCGCCAAATATAACCAACTCCTGCGGATTGAGGAAGAATTGGGAGTTGCCGCGCGCTTTGCCGGAAAAGCCGCCTTTTCATTCCTTTGAGAAATCGAGTTGACAACCCCCGGTATTTCTACCTATTATATAGAAAATTGAACCAAACCAATCTTTTATTGTACGTTAACATGGAGGTGGCAAATGACCCTTACAAAAGCCGATTTGGTACAACAGGTCTACAAAACCCATCCTAACCTGACAAAATCGCAGGCCACGGATTCTGTAGAAACTTTTTTGTCGTTGTCGAAATCCTCTCTGATAATCGGCGAAGATTTGTTGCTCAGCGGATTTGGTAAATTCAACATCAAAGATAAAAAGTCCCGCCGTGGTCGCAACCCGCAAACCGGGAGCGAACTCACTCTGGACGCACGGCGGGTGGTGACCTTCAAACCCTCTGGTATTCTTAGGACTCGAATCAATTCGGATTGAGAGGATTGCCGCTTTCCGTAGCCATCAGGGCGCCGCATTTTGTGGCGCCCTTTTTTATGTTATTATCCTTTTTTTAAAAAAATCGGATATTCCTTTTGCCATTGCGACTGACCGCCTCCCCATGACCGATTTCCCGCTCCAGCAACCGGACGTTTTTTTTCAATACGTTCCCCTGCAATCAATTGTTTTTCCCGATGACTTCCTCCGTGACCTTCAAGACGCACCACTTGACCCGATATTATTGGGCATGCTGCAAGAATTTGGTCAACTGCATCCACTGCTGGTGCAACAACAGGTTGACGGTCAATATCATCTGCTTGCCAGTTACCCATACTTCAAAGCGCTTAAGGCGCTCGATGCGAAAAAAGTTATCTGTCACATTCTCGCCCCCTTGACGCCCCCATTCCGTCGCTATTCGCTCCAGATTCTCCACGAGTTAGCCTCCCCGCAAGCGAGTCCTATTCTCCAGGCGCATCTATTGCGAAAAGCACAGCATGAGGTGTCAACAGAAGAACAACTCCGGCTGCTTGTCCTGATGAACTACAAACCCCAGCATTACAAGCTCAAAGAACTCGGAAAGTATCTGCAACTTGATCGTTCAGCCATTGCGGCCCTGCATCGCGGCATCCTCTCACAAAAAACAGCAAAACAATTGACCTGCATCTCCCCTGCTGACCAGCAACGGATTGTCCATCTGATCAGCACCTATCAGCTGGGCGGTTCAAAACAACAGAAACTGGTGGAAATGGTAATGGAATTAACCAAGCGGGACAAGAGGCCTATCTTGGCCATTATCAACCAATGGGTAACGGATGATCAAGAGACAACCATGGAAAATCTGCCACAACGTTTGCAGATGCTGATGCAACACCTGCACGAACAGTGTTACCCCGCCAGGACCTCGGCAGAACAGCACTTTCATAAGCTTGTGCGGGAATTGCAGCCTCCTGAAAAGGTAACGATCAGGCACAGCCTTTCGTTTGAAGATGAGCAAGTGGAAGTATGCCTCAGTTTAGCCGACACGGACGCACTGCGACAAAAATGGGAAGCAATCAAAAAGATTGTCGAATAACGGACAGTTTTATCGTTGAATCAATGCCCTGAACAGCACATCGTCCCCCAGGGGGACCACCGAACAGTCGTTCAGCCGCGGCGCTTCGACACGCTGGTTCAGGCAGTACCCTTGAACCAGAGGCGTCCCTTGATCCCCGATGATAAAAGGCGCGTAAAAAAGAAGCAATTCATCAATCAGTCCTTGGCTATAAAAGGCGCCATGTACACGCGCCCCACCTTCAACAAGCACCGAGGTCAGGTTGAGTTGCCCAAGGCAACGGAGTACTGCTAACAAATCAACCCGTTGGTCGCCATCAAGGGGCATGCGGAAAATCCGAGCGCCACAACGCACCAATTCCGCCTCTTTTTCCAAAGGTGCCTCCGCACCACAGAATATCCAAGTAGCCGCAGAGGAAACCTGGGAAAGCATCCGGGCATTGGTTGGTAGGCGCAAACGGGAGTCCAGGACAATTCGCAAGGGGTCCCGAATATCAGTAATACCGTCCAGCCGGGTAGTCAGGCTGGGATCATCGATAAGCGCCGTCTCAACCCCGATTAAGAGCGCATCGACCTGATTGCGGAGTTGGTGCACATATCGCTTCGATGCAGCCCCGGTCAAAGCGGCTCCCCGCCCGGGAGAAAAGGTGATTTTACCATCAAGACTCACCCCGGCTTTCATGATCATCCAGGGGAGCCCGGTGGCACTGTGCTTGATAAAAGGATTGTTCAAAGCCCGGCACTGCTGTTCAAGCACCCCCCTGCAAACCTCAACCCCTTTTCGCTGCAAATAGTCGGCCCCTCCTCCGGTAACCCGGGGGTTGGGGTCGGACATCCCTATGACCACTTTCGCAATTCCTGCGCGGAGAATGGCTTCCGTGCACGGTGGGGTCCTGCCGGTATGATTGCAGGGCTCAAGGGTAACATACAGGGTGGCGCCTTGGGTGGATTGGCCTGCATCGGCGATGGCATTGATTTCAGCGTGCGGGGTACCAGCTTTCTCATGATACCCCCGGCCGACGATGCAACCGTCTTTGACGATAATGGCTCCCACCGCCGGGTTGGGTGAGGTCCGCCCCACACCTTTTTCGGCCTCTTTGATGGCGAGCCCCATGTACGAGTTATGGTCGTTTAACATACTTGCCTGAAAATCAGTGTTTTCCCTGTTCACCAAGGAAGAGTTTCAACTCTTCCATAAATTCATTCACATCTTTGAATTGTCGGTACACCGAGGCAAAACGGACGTAGGCGACCTCGTCCAACGCCGGCAAAGCCTCCATGACCCATTCGCCGATCTGGCTGGTGGGGATTTCTTTGCCGCCAAAGTCCTGGAGCTTCTGTTCGATGGCATCGACAAAAGTATCAATATCAGTCATGCTGACCGCCAGTTTCTCGCAGGCTTTTTCAAGCCCTACCACCATTTTGCCTCTATCCCAAGGTTCACGCCGGCCATCTTTTTTTATCAACATCGGTAACATCAGCTCGATGCGTTCGTAGGTGGTAAATCGACGCTGGCAGGATCCACAGGCCCTGCGGCGCCTGGTGATGGTCTTATCCTTATTGATCCGTGAATCAATCACTCTATTATCTAAATGACCGCAATAAGGACATTTCATACCACACCTTTGAGTAATGCAAGAGAGGAATTCGACACCTATACTACCATGAAAAAACCGGCAGCTTTGGAACAAAGCATGCCGGCATCAAAAACAGTCAGGTAAAGGCGGCAAGTTACCCCATCAAGGAAATCCTGCGAAGATGACGCCCCCCGGCAAACTCTGTTGAGAGCCAGGTAGTAACAATGTCAATGACAACGCCGTTGCCAAGGACTCTGGCGCCAAGGCACAGGACATTAGCATCATTATGTTCCCTGCTCATCCTGGCTGTGAAAGCTTCATGACAGAGCGCTGCCCGAATTTGACGGTGCCGGTTAGCAGCGATGGACATGCCAATACCGGTACCGCAAATTAGGATACCGCAGGAAGCGCGCCCTTCGATGATTGCGGCGCAAACAAGATCAGCAAAAACAGGATAATCAACAGAATCTTCTGAATGGCAACCTAGATCCGTCACTTCACGCCCGGCGCGGACGAGCCATTCAACAATTTCTGCTTTCAGTGCCAATCCACCATGATCGCAACCCAACGCTATCTTCACTTGCTCACTCCATAATTACCGAAAGCGCCGCATAATAATAACCCCATTGGTGCCGCCAAAACCAAAAGAATTGGACATGGCGACCTGTACCTTTGCCTCACGGGCAGTGAGGGGTACATAATCGAGATCACAGTCAGGGTCAGGAGTCCTGAGGTTGGCTGTAGGCGGAATAATGCCGTGATGCAGAGTCAAGGCGGTAAAGGCGGCTTCAATCCCTCCAGCTGCGCCCAACATATGACCGGTCATCGACTTGGTCGAACTCATGGCCAGTTTATATGCATGCGCACCGAACACAGATTTCACGGCCTGAGTTTCACATTTGTCATTGAGCGGTGTTGATGTGCCGTGGGCGTTGATGTAGTCGACGTCTTCGGGATTGAGTCCTGCGTCTTTCAAGGCAGCAGCCATGCAGCGAGCGGCCCCTTCACCATCTTCAGGTGGAGCGGCGATATGATAGGCATCGCTGGTCTGACCGTAACCAATCATTTCAGCATAGATAGTAGCACCGCGTCGTTTGGCCGCCTCCAATTCCTCGAGTACCAGCATGCCGGAACCCTCTGAGATTACAAAACCATCGCGATGAAGATCAAAGGGACGAGAGGCGGTGTGCGGATCGTCATTGCGGGTCGAAAGAGCTTTCATCGCACCGAATCCACCCACTGCCAACGGACAGATAACCGATTCGGTCCCGCCGGTGACTGCCATGTCACAATCCCCATAGGCGATATGGCGAAAAGCCTCGCCGACCGCATGGGTTCCCGCGGCACAGGCGGTGGTTTGCGAAAGGTTGGGACCTTTAGCACCTATTCGCATGGAAATGTGACCAGAGGGCATATTGGGGATAACTCTGGGAATAAAAAAAGGTGTTATTTTCCGTGGCCCCCGACTGAGCAAAATGGAGTGGCATTCCTCGATGGTGGGTAATCCGCCCATACCGCAGCCGGTAATAACGCCTACGCGATGCATATTTTCATCGATAATCGACAGGCCGCTGCTTTTCCAGGCAATGTCCGCCGCTGCTACAGCGTATTGGACAAAGGCATCCAGGTTTTTCGCCTGTTTTTTTTCAAACCAATCCTCAGGATTAAAACCTTTTACCTCGGCGGCTATCTGCGAGGCCTGATCAGATGCATCAAAGCGGGTTATTGGACCTATGCCACTTTGCCCATTGATCAGCGCCTGCCACGTCTGCTCGGTACCGATACCAAGCGGGGTGATCAAGCCAATCCCTGTTACAACGACCCGTCGTTTCACGCTAGTTCACTCCGTTTCAACTTTGGATTTTTGCAACAAAATCGATCGCATTCTGCACTGTAGTGATTTTCTCGGCTTCTTCGTCGGGAATTTCCACGTCAAATTCTTCTTCCATGGCCATAATCAATTCGACCAGATCCAAAGAATCCGCGCCGAGATCATCGACAAAAGAAGCACCGGGGACGACTTTATCTCGATCGACACTGAGTTGCTCGACGATAATATCAATCATTTTTTGTTCAACAGCCATGAGTATTCTCCTCAAAATAAAATTGTGTTTTTTTTGTTTTCATAAAACGATGCCCGATACGTATCAGCATTCGAACATCTGTTGTCAATGTCCCATATACATCCCGCCATTGACATGCAGGGTCTGTCCAGTAATATAATTACTGTCAGATGATGCCAGAAAACCCACCGATGCAGCGACATCTTCAGGTGTTCCCAAGGTACCCAAGGGTATCTGGGCTTTTAAAGCTTCCTGTACATCTTCGGCGAGGCCATCGGTCATATCGGTAACGATATATCCCGGAGCCACACAATTGACGGTAATATTCCGCCCGGCGAGTTCCCTCGCCATCGATTTGGTCAATCCTGTCAGTCCGGCTTTAGCCGCGCCATAATTGACTTGGCCACCATTACCGATAAATCCGACCACCGATGAGACATTAATAATCCGGCCCCATCTTTTTTTCATCATGGTGCGCATAACTGCTTTACTGCAGAGAAACGCACCTTTCAGATTGGTGTCAAGGACGCTGTCCCAATCATCTTCTTTCATGCGTGCCATCAAGCCGTCAAGGGTGATCCCCGCATTATTCACCAGAATATCTATCTGACCATAGGTATTGACAATTTCCTTGATGGATTCCTGAACACCCTCGGCATTGGCAACATCAAACCGAGCTAGAAAACATTTGCCGCCGATGGCCTCTATCTGCTGCAGCGTTTCCTGAGCCGCGGCCGGATTAGCCACGTAGTTGATGCCAACCGTGGCTCCTAAGGAGGCCAGCTTCAGACAAATGGCGCGGCCGATTCCGCGACTGCCCCCGGTCACCAAGGCGATCTTTGCATCGAGCGTCATTTTTTAATCTCCTGAAGCCGTTTGATCAGCTGCGGTACAACCTCATATAAATCACCCACCACCCCATAGGTGGCGATATTGAAAATAGGGGCCTCGCTGTCCCGGTTAATGGCCACAACGATTTCGGCTGATTGCATCCCCACCGCATGTTGTACTGCTCCGGAAATCCCACAGGCGATGTAAAGCTTTGGGCTAACGGTTTTCCCCGTCTGCCCGACCTGATGGGGATATGGAATCCATCCTGAATCAACGGCGGCCCGAGAGGCAGCCACTGCGCCTCCAAGTTCGTTGGCCAGCGCTCTGATCAGACTAAAACCTTTTTCGGATTCAAGGCCGCGTCCACCGGCGACCAGTGTTTCCACTTCCTGAATGTTGACCTGGTCATCAAGGTTGATAACGGTATCGAGCACTTCTACCTTTGATTGCAGACATTGTTCCGGTATCTGCACCTGCAATATCTCGCCGGTACGGGATGGATCAGAAACATTGGGGGCCATCACCTTGGGCCGAACCGTCGCCATCTGAGGCCTGGTATGGGGACACTCGATGGTCGCCATGATATTGCCGCCAAAGGCGGGCCGCGTCTGCAACAGCATACCATCTTCTTCCCGGATATCAAGTCGTGTGCAGTCTGCGGTCAGACCGGCATCAAGGGCATTGGCGACATAGGGAACGACGGATCGACCGATGGCGGTTGCTCCAGCCAGGACCACTTCTGGTTTATACGCACGGATGACTTGTTCCAAAACAGCCGCATATACATCTTCGCGGAACTGTTCGAGCATCGGATGCTCAACAAGCAGCACAGTGTCCGCCCCGGCAGCAACCAGGCTATCACCAAAGACGCTTACCTTGCCCCCTGGAAGCAGCACACTGAGCTTGACCCCGCGTTTATCGGCGAGCTTACGACCAATGCCAAGCAATTCATAGCTTACCGGGGCGATATCGCCATGGCGATATTCAGCAAACACCATGATGCCCGAGTAACTAGCAATGTCAGCTTGTTTTTTTTTCTCGGCCGTTTCGATATATAAGGCTTGGGTCGGACAATTCTCAACACAGGCCCCACAAAGCGTACATGCTTCGTTAACCACGGCACAATCACCTTGAACAGTGATGGCGCCAAAAGCGCAACTCGACGCACAAAGTCCACAGGCTGTACATTT
>CAIMMA010000221.1 GCA_903842475.1 uncultured bacterium | reverse complement strand
GGTATCGGTGCCGGGTCGGATTTGGACCCAGATGTGCGATTTAGCCGCCGATGCCGAGTAGCGGGGATCGACCACCACCAGTTTGGCGCCGTTTTCCAACCCCTTGAGATAGCGTTTCAGATGAGAGACGTGGACGTTTTCGCCCAAATGGCAACCCAAGAAGAACATCACCTTGGTATTGGCCATGTCCACATCCTCATTTGGGGGGGTGTCGATGGTGGCCATGTAGGCGGTGTCGCGGACACCGCGGCATTGGAAAAACGAGGCCTCGGAAACATTATGGGTGCCTACGGTATTCTCGAGAAAACCCATAGGATAGGTTGCGGTGGAGCCGTGGGGGAACATGGCAATCGATTTGGGGCCACCCTGGTCGATGATGGCTTTGAGCTTGGTGGCGCAGGTGTCCAGCGCCTCGTCCCAAGTGATCCGCTGCCATTTGGGCGCACCGCGCTTGCCCACGTTTTTCATCGGGTATTTGAGCCGGTCGGGATCATACAGCATTTTGACGCCGGCATTGCCGCGGGCGCAGATGGAGACCCCGTTGTCAATGGACTTGGGATTGCCTTCCAACTTGATCAAGCGACCGTCGCGGATTTTTCCGACCAACTGGCACCGCCAGAAACACATCTCGCAGACACCGCCGACGGCTGTCTGGGTGTTTTTGAATGTGCCTGGGGAAACCAGCGGTGCTTTAACAACTCCTGATTCTGCTTTTGCCACCACCTGGGACAGGGGTATGGACGCAGCGGCAATCGAGGCGGTTTTAAGAAAATGCCGCCTGGTAAGGTTCATTGCCATTTACTGTTCCTCCTTGGTAAAAAAATCAATTAACTGTATCGACGCCTTATAAAAAGGATGTCGAGCTTCTTTCATGCTTTTTTCCTGAAACCGTTCAAACCAAGGTCGAAAAAGGGTCTGCAGGAAAAGTTCTTCGTCGTCGTGCCGGGCTTCACCGGTCAGAGCCGCTAAGAAATCGAGTTCATGGCTGATATGATCGGCCGGTTCGGATTCATCGGCCAGGTCATAGCCTGATTCTCGGTAAAAATCTCTGGTTTTTTCAGTGGTTCGTCCATAAAGGCAGCGGTCTCCGTCTAGATAGACCGATGCGTAGGGCGGGATGGTGGACCGGGGCGCGGCATTGATGAACAACCGGGTATATTCGGTCCGGAGATCATCGAGATGGTCTGGGGTTTCCAGGCGCCATTGCCGAAATTCGGCGAGTTCCTGCTGCCAGTCCAGCGATGCCAGCAACGATTCCAGGGTGTCGAGCAAGGGGCCATTGCAGAAGGCAGGATCGGGATAGCGCATGGTCAGCGCTAAAAACGAATAGATAGTGCTGAGGGTGGAGGCTTCGGTCGCTGAGGCGTCTTCCTGATCGTTGGTAGTGCTGTGAGCTGGCATAGGACCGTAATATTCCAAGGGAGTCGATGTCGGGGGATCAGCGTGGTCGTATTGATTGTCGAGGTAAAGGGCGATGTCCGGCAATGAAGGATTGCGATGGCCACGGAAATGATTTTGTTATTATTTCAGCTGGGTTAACGTCATTTATACTGAAAATTTTCGGCACACTGTAGCATATAAACTTAATTTCCACAAGATACGTCTACTTGCTGCTAAAGCTTTTGTCGTCCTTGGTCGAAAAGGCGATAAGGGAGATTGTCTGTTCAGGGATGATACAACAGGCAATCTTCGTCGTCGCCACCATAATGATAACCAGGGAAGGAAATCATGAAAATCGCCGAATCCGCAATACAATTCGCCAGTTCCCATACCTCAGTGGAATTTTTCGAACGCCGTGAATCACTTACGGTCTGGCAGCAGGGCCAAGATCCGCTCAGAACCGATCGGAATGCCGGTCAGGATGGCAAATTGGCGACCAAAGCCCTGGCCGCGGCCGAGCAGGCCACCAAGGTTTCCCTTTCGGCTGCAGCCAGGCAGGGAATTCCGGAAAAAGCAGAGCTGGATCCGCTCAGCGACGAAGACCGCCTGCTGACCGATCTGAATATGCGAATCCTCAAGGCCCTGTTCGAAAAGCTCACCGGGCGAAAGTTTAAGCTCCACGATCCCGGCATGGTCAAGCAGGGGGAGGCGTCGGCGGCGGTGCCGGATCCCGGTCAATCTTCGGGGGGGGCGCCCGGTACCGAGGGATGGGGGGTGCAGTACGAACTCCATGAAACCTATCATGAATCCGAGACCTCGCAGTTCAGCGCCCAAGGGGTCGTCCTCACCGCTGACGGACAGCAGCTTGAGATAGCGGTGGAGCTGAATCTGAGCCGCAGTTTCACCAGCACCCTGGACGAGAGTTTTCGTGCCGGTGCGGCTCTCAAAGATCCGCTGGTGATCAATTTTGACGGTGCCGCGTCGCAACTCACCCAGAATACCTTCAGTTTTGATATTGACGCCGACGGCAGCAACGATCAGCTTGCCTTCGTGGCGCCGGGTTCGGGTTTCCTGGCTCTGGACGCCAATAACGATGGGGCGATCAACGATGGGCGCGAGCTGTTCGGCGCCTTGAGCGGTGATGGGTTCACCGATCTGGCAGCCTTTGACGGCGATGGTAACGGTTGGATCGATGCAAACGATACGGTTTTTTCCCGATTGCGAATCTGGACTAAAAATACCGCCGGCGAAGATCAGTTGCTGTTGCTGGGAGACGAGGGGATCGGTGCCCTGTATCTTGGTCGGATCAGCACCTCGTTTGCGCTCAAGGACAGCAGCAATGAGCTCCAGGGGCAGGTGCGCGCAACCGGGATTTTTCTGCGGGAAGAGGGCGGAGCCGGAACCATGCAGCAACTTGATCTGGTGGTTTGAAAGTGGTTGGCCAGGGCGAGGGGGGCGATTCCCGTCGGTTGATGGTTTTACTGGTATTGTCGCTTGACTGAGAAATATTTGGTTGTTATAAGCTCAAATTCACGAAGGTTTTACGAGGTCGGTCCCGCCCCGTTTGCCGCCATAGCACCCGGCGGTATGGTGAGATCGCAACTTTTGAACTTGAGCAATGGAGCGCAAGACGGATGGAAATTCAGATCCCCACTGGAGTCACAGGCAAGGAAGAGTTGGTTGTCAGTTTCGAGGATACCGCCGCCCGCTACGGCAGCGGCCTGGTAGAAGTGTATGCTACGCCGGCGATGGTTGCCCTCATGGAGAAAACCTGTCTCACTTCGGTGCTGCCTTTCCTTCCCGAAGGGTATGGGACCGTTGGGGTCAAGGTGGACATTGTTCACAGTAAGGCCACACCGATCGGTATGAAGGTCACCTGCGAATCAACCCTGCTTGAGGTCGATCGCCGCCGCTTGGTATTTGAACTGGTGGCAATGGACGAAAAAGGGGAAATCGGCAGGGGGCGTCATGAGCGTTTTATCATCGACACCAGGAAGTTCATGGAGAAATTGTAAGATTTCCAGGTCCCGCAGTCGGGTAGAAGGACGGTGAGCCCTTATTCCTGCGGCGAGTTGTAACGGCTCAGGACGCCGTAGAGCATGTCGGGAAGATCGTTTTTCTGCCTGGAACTGCGCTGGATCTGTTTGAGGCATTTGTTGAAAGTCAGCGCTTCGTCGAGAAAGATGTGGCGCAGGATCAGCGAGATCAGCCGGGTGATGGTGGTCAGGTTGGAGATGCGGGACTGCAGTTCGTGGTCCCGGTCAAAAGCGGTCGAGGCAAACACCTCCACCGGCTTGCCGTTTACCTCGCTCACCGACAGGTACCACTTATTACGGTCCCGGTCGATGGTCCGGTAGCGTTTACCGTCAAGCACCTCGGGAAGTTCCACCTCGCTGTCCATCAACCGGGTTGCCGTCTCAGGGAGGATGGGGTCGCGCTGCGAGTGGTGCCATAATTTTTTCACTGTTTCCGGTTGTTCCTGGATATATTGCAAAACAATCCGACAGGATGGGCAGACTCCTGCATCGCTGCTCAAGGGTTGTTCCTGGTTGAGGCCGCAGATGGTACAGGCATGCAATGCTTTATCCGATTTCAAGGTGCTGCTCCATGGTCAAAGGATCGATATGGGGTCTGGCGGACTTCCTTTCGCTGGTTAAAATACAACGGTCCCGGAAAAAGGACAAGCCAGGAAGTGACCTTCGGCTCATGGTGCTTTTTCTTAGGCGATTTCAGCGTTGTGTCGATCCTCCCCTTTGTGGACATCTTCCCCTGGGAATCTGCTCTTTGCCGTCGGTCGGACCGGCATCGCCCTCCTTTTCCCTTGCAAGATCAAGCGGGCTTGGTAAAATCCCCAGTTTGGTGTATAATCCGAGCTACTTTTTTTATTATACCTTTCGAGAATGATGATGGATTACAGGGAAACACTCAACCTGCCGCAGACCAAGTTCAAGATGAAGGCCAATCTGACCCAGCGGGAGCCGATGGTGCTCAAACGCTGGGACAAGGAAAATCTCTACCAGCAACTGCAGCAAGCGGCAACGGATCGGCCACTTTTCATTCTCCACGACGGCCCCCCCTATGCCAACGGCAATATCCATCTGGGCACCGCTTTCAATAAGGTGCTCAAGGATATCATCCTTCGATCCAAGCGGATGGCCGGATTCAATGCCCCCTACATTCCCGGTTGGGATTGCCACGGTCTGCCCATCGAGCATAACGTCGATATGGAACTTGGCGAAAAGAAACAGAAAATATCCGTCCTGGGCAAGCGGTCCGCTTGTCGCAGTTATGCGGAAAAATGGATTAAAATCCAGCGGGAGCAGTTCAAGCGGCTCGGTGTGCTCGGCGATTGGGGCAATCCCTATCTGACCATGAGTTTTCCCTACGAAGCGGTCATTGCCCGGGAATTTAATAAATTTTTGCTTTCCGGGGCGGTGGTTCGCTCCAAAAAACCGGTCTACTGGTGCGCAACCTGCGGTACAGCCCTGGCCGAGGCCGAGGTCGATTACGCCGATCACACTTCACCCTCGGTATATGTCAAATTCCCGGTGGTTGACGATCTCGGTGCCGTGGCCCCGGAATTGGCGGGTCGCAAGGTGCAGGTCCT
>CAIMMA010000220.1 GCA_903842475.1 uncultured bacterium | reverse complement strand
CGAATACCTCCACCCCATCGACCCCTTGCAGCCGGAGGAACTGACTGCTTTGGCCCGAGAAACCGGGCTGCTCGGCATCAACCAGGTCGAAACCGACGGTTCGGTGCATGCCGGTCCACCCGACTGGCGGCCCACCAATGCGCAGGCCTGCGCCCTCCCGCCCGACCGGATTCACTATGACCTGGAGCAACAGACCGCTGTCCTGGTCTACCCCGGCACCGACAAGGCCATCCGCTGCATTCAAATCGGCCTTGATGCCGACACCATCGTCCAACTCCGCAACAAGACCGCGCTCCCGGTCCTGCTGGCGACGCTCTCCCGCCTACCAGGCATCGAGTATGTCCGCCTGGAAAAAAACCCGGCGACGCTCCCCGTTGACCCGGTGCGCCTGGTCGCCCATGACCAAAAGACGACGGCGGAAGCCCAGCTGCCCACGCCCATGGGCACCCTGGTGGTGGGGCTTGAAGCCGCCAACCACCTCAACCGGGTGGCGCAGCTCCACCGGCAGTTTTTCCTTTTCGCCGCCCTGCTCCTGCTGCTCGGCCTCTTTTTCTCCTGGTTGCTGTACCGCCACCAGCAGGCGGATCTCGGGCGAACCCGATCCTTCGAGCGGCTGCTGGCCAAGGAGCATGAAGCCGCCGCCCTGGGCCGGGCCACCGCCACCATCGCCCATGAAGTTCGCAATCCGCTCAATGCCATCAACATGGGGTTGCAGCGGCTGTCCCTGGAATCTCCGAACCTGAGCGAAGCGCAGCAAAACCTGATCGACGCCATGACCGAAGCGGTCCATCGAGCCGACACCATCATCGGCGAACTGCGGCGATTCACCAGGAAACTTCAGCCCCGGGTGCAGCCGGTCGACCCCGGCCGCATCCTCAACCAGCTGCTAACCCTGTATCAAGGCCGATGCACGGCTCAGCAGATTGCCATACACCTCGCCTCGACCTTTGACGGCCCCATCACCGCCGACCCCGAACTGCTCACGGAGCTGTTGGAAAACCTGCTCAAGAACAGTATCGAGGCCCAGCCGGCTGGCGGGTTCATTGACATCGCCATCACCCCGGTCCCGCAAGGCATGCAATGCACCCTCACCAACGGCGGCTGCACCTTGAACGAAGAGGAACTGGGGCGGCTGGGCGAGCCCTATTTCACCACCAAAACCCGGGGCACCGGCTTGGGCCTGGCCCTATGCCGGCGGATTGCCGAAGCCCACGGCGGCCAGCTCCTGGTCCGGCCCGATCCCGGCCAACAACAGCTGACCGTGGTGGTGAACCTACCCCGGACAGCAAACGGCCAACAGGACACCGCCGCCATGACACCCCCGGTACCGGTCGAAGGAGCAGCGTAATCATGTACGTATTGATTGTTGACGACGAAGCCATTCAGCGGACCCTGCTCAGCGGATTTCTTGAGAAACAGGGGTACACTGTCCTGCAGGCGGAGAGCGGTGGTACCGCCCTGGCCTTGTTCATGCAATACCCCGTCGATCTGGTGCTGTTGGATCATCGCATGCCCGACATGAACGGCGACCAGGTCCTGGCCCGGATGAAGGAGCAGAATCCCCTGGTCCGGGTGATCATGATCACCGCCTACGGCGCGGTCGACACCGCAGTCCGGGTGATGCAGCTGGGGGCGGACGACTTCCTCGAAAAACCGGTGGATCTGACCTTGCTCCTGGCCCGGATCCGGGCCATCGAAGAGCAGCTGCAGATCACCTTTGATGTCGCACGGGTGCAAGAAGCCATTGACCAGGAATCCCTGCCGGTCAGAATGATCGCCTCCAGCCCGGCCATGCAGCAGGTGCTCTCCCTGGTGCTGCGGGCCGCACCGGCCCCCTGGACCGTGCTTATCCAGGGGGAAACCGGCACCGGCAAGGAATTGATCGCCCGCCTGATCCACCAGCTCAGCAGCCGGAAGGACGGCCCCTTCATCACGCTGAACTGCGCCGCCGTGCCGGAGGGATTGTTCGAATCGGAGCTGTTCGGGCATGAAAAAGGGGCGTTCACCGGGGCCGCCAACCGGCGGCGCGGGGTTTTTGAACAGGCGCATCAGGGGTCCCTGCTGCTCGACGAGGTAGGGGAACTGCCGCCGGCGATGCAGGCCAAACTGCTGCGGGCGCTCCAGGACAAAACCATCTGCCGGGTGGGCGGCGAGCAATCGTTGCCCATGGATGTCCGCATCCTGGCCGCCACCAACCGCGACCTCAAACAGATGGTCACAGCGGGCAGCTTCCGCGAAGACCTCTACTTCCGCCTCAACGTCCTCACCCTGGCGATCCCTCCCCTGCGGCGGCGTAAGGAAGAGATCCCCGAACTGATCCGTTTTTTCCTCGCCAAATACGGGAGCCCGGCCACCTTTGACGATCAGGCCCTCGGCCAACTGGTGAAGTACCATTTCCCCGGCAATATCCGTGAACTGGAACACATCCTCCAGCGGACCATCACCCTGAGCCGGACGCCGATGATTTCCCTGCGCGACCTGCCGCCGGAGATCAGGGAGTATCGGGGGATTTCGGGTGAAGGCGATCTCACCGGCCGTCTCGCCGAGGTGGAGCGACAATTACTGATCGAGGCCCTGGACCGCCACCACTGGGTCCAGACCCGGGCGGCGGAGTCGCTTGGCATCAGCGAACGGGTGCTGCGCTACAAGATGGAGAAACTGCAGGTCCCCAAAAAAAATTAGGGCCTAGTCGCAAATAACTTGGACAAAATTGCGCTCAGATTTGGGTCGGATTTGGTTGTGGCGATCAGCGCAAAACCACAGGCGTAGCAGCGCTACGTCGAGGATTTTGCGATTGAGCCGCAGCCGAAGATGGCCCAAATCTGAGATGCAAGATGTTCAAGTTATTTACCGACAGGCCCTTAGCCAGGCGCCGCTGCCGCTCTACGGCAAAACGATGCCTGCCCGCCTCAAGGGAGCCAGTCTATTTGCCCCGGGCGGCCTTTCCAGGCGCCGCCCCCCATCCGGGACAGCAGCAATATCCTCGGCCACCTGCCCCGGCTCCGCGCCCCATCCCCATGCCCCGGCCCGGCCCCATGTACTGCTGCCGCTGTTCCGGGGTCATCTGACCGACCCGTTTCCACCATTCGACATGGAAGGCGTCCCACTCCGCCTGACTGACGTTGTTCAGCGTCCCCCGCATCCGGCTCAGATCTTCGGTGGACATGGTGGCATAATCAACCGCCCAAGCCGATCCGGCCATCATCAACAGACAACAGATTGCAAGCATTGCTTTTTTCATCGCTTTCATTGTTCCACCTCGCTGGTTTTTGGTATGTTGCCGGTTCCGTTCAGGAACCATGCAGTCCTCTTGCAACAGGAGTTTCAACAACCATGCCAGGGTGGAATTTTATAAAACAAAAGAATATCAACAAGATGAGACGAAAACCCGGAGGGGAACACATCGACTCTTCGACAACCCGAAGTGGCCCTCGACGGAAATGTCGAAATCGGACAATGCGTCAATGAGGAATACGTGGAGGGAATCAGCGGGGGTGCAGCCGGCCGCGCCAGGGCACCCGTCCCCGGGGGTAAGAAAATTCGAGGTGTTCGCGGGTGACTCCGACCCGCAGACCGCGACTCAGGTGCAGTTCGCTGCCGGTTCGACCGCTGCGGGCCGCTTCGACCACCGCCATGATCTGCTCGTAGCGGGCGGTCTCGCCGATGGTCCAGAGGAGTTGCTCCACCATGCGGCGCTGCAGGGCGGGATGCAGGGAGCGAAACAGATGGCGCCGCAGGAGGGCCGCCACCGGATGCTCGCTGTCCGGCTCGCGGAGTTCGACCGCTAGCCCCCAATGTTCAGCGAGCAGAAGCGCCAGTAAATCGTCATCCTCGCGCAGATTGGCCGCGGTCTTGAGCAGGGCCTGGCGGATCCCCGGATCGTACCGGGATTCGAGCAGCGGCAGCAGGTCGTGCCGGATACGGTTGCGGACAAAACGAAGATTATCGTTGCTGGAATCCAAACAGAATCCAATCCCCTGATCGGCGAGGTACGCCAGCAGGGCGGATTTACGGACCGCCAGGAGTGGCCTTATTACGTTACCCGACTGCAGCGCCATACCGGACAGCGCCTTGCGGCCGCCGCCTCGCAACAACCGAAGCAGCAGTTCTTCCACCTGATCATCGGCGGTGTGCGCCACGGCCAGAGCATCGGTGGCGTACTCGCGGCCAAGATCGGCAAAGGCCTGGTAGCGCAACTCCCTGGCGGCATGTTCCAGGGAAAGCTTACGAGCACTCGCCGTCCCGGTGACATCGACCGGGACACGGGCGCACTCCAATCCCAACCGGTTGGCGGCCTCCCGGACGCACTGCCACTCCGCCGGGGTTTCTTCGGGGCGCAGACCATGATCAATATAGGCTGCCACCAGACTGATGGTCAATGGTCCGCGCAGCGCGGCCAGGATGTGGAGCAGCGCCATGGAATCGGCCCCGCCCGAAACTCCGACCATAACCCGGCAACCGTTGAGCTTCAGCGGCTCGCTGCTCAGGATCTGGCCAATGGTATATTCCAGGGGATGCATGCAGCTACTATTCCTTGCCCAATCCTTGTATCAAAGTGTAAAATGCTCTCTGCAGACGAGCGATGGACGGTGACGGTACCGGTTGCAAAACCAAGAGGTGGACACAGATGGAGAGTTCGGCATACCTGGAAACCATGAAAAAGCACCTCAAAACCGCCTATCTGCTCAGTGATGAAAAAACCACGGCCATGATCCCCGTATTCCTCACCACCCTGCAGTCCCATGTCGACCGTTTAGCCGAATTGGCGGCCGGCGGCGACATGCACCAGCTGAGCCGTGCCAGCCATGCGGTCAAAGGAGCCTTGCTCAATATGGGCCTGGCCGATCTGGCACAGACCGCCTACACCATCGAGCAACAGTGCCGGGATGGCAATCGCACCTTCGACTACCAGGCCTTGGTGACCGAACTGCACCACACGGTATCGGGTTTCACCAAGGACTGTTAAGCCGCGGCAGCAGACCGCCGCAAACCAACGACCTCGCTCGTCCCGCCCCTTGAAAACCAACTGGATTTTGTCCAGGCTATCCCGATGGCCGGGTCAGAAACAGCCCCTTTCATGCCGCCCCCTGGTCTCCTGGAAATCCAAAGCGTTTCGAGCAGGTGTTACCCGGGTTGCCCGAGTCGGGTCAACAGTCGTTCGTGGATGCCGTCGAACCCGCCGTTGGAAAGAATAACCACCACATCTCCGGATTGAGCGTTGCGGATCAGGGAGTCGAGGATGGCGTCGGTGTCGGGGAAGGCCTGCGCTTTGATACCCTGGGCGCAGAGATCGGCCGCCAATTGGACGGAGGAAAACTGCTCGCTCACCGGAATGGTATCCAACGGCACAGGCTCGCGGAGGAGGACCTCGTCGGCTCGAGCAAAAACACCGGCATAATCGGCCTGAAACACGGCTCGCCGGCTGGAATTGGTGCGCGGCTCGAACACCACTACCAGCCGGTTTTCGGGCCAGGCCAGCCGCAAGGCGTTCAAGGTCTCGCGGACCGCGGTCGGGTGATGGGCGAAATCGTCGACCACGGTGACCCCCCGAACCACGCCGCGAACCTGCTGCCGCCGCTTGACCCCTTCAAAGGTGGCCAGGCCGGCGGCAATGGCGGCGAACGGGAAGCCGAGATGGGTAAGCAGGGCGATCACCGCCAGCCCGTTGAGGCCGTTATGCAGCCCCGGCATGGGCAGACGGCAGCGTCCCAGCAGCCGGTCTCGATGATAGACGGCAAAATCGCTGGACAGCCCCTGCACCCGGAGATCCTCAAGCCGCCATTCGCAACCCGCACTGGCGCCGTAACTGATCACCGGGCAGCGGGCGGCGACGGCCAGCTCCGCCACCACCGGATCGTCGACATGGGCGACCAATACCCCTTGGGGCGGAATGCGGCCGATGAATTCGGCAAACGAGGCCTTGATGCTGTCAAGATCGGCAAAGATATCGGCATGGTCGAACTCCACCGAGGTCAGGATGGCGCAGTGCGGCCGATAATGGTGGAATTTCGAAACCTTATTAAAAAAAGCGGTGTCGTACTCGTCGCCCTCGACTACAAAATAGGGCGAATCGCTGAGCTGGGAGTTGCGGCCAAAGGCCTCGACCAGCCCGCCGATCATGAACCCCGGCGTGGCGCCGGCCCGGTGCAGGGTGGTGGCGAGCAGCGAGGAGGTGGTGGTCTTGCCATGGGTGCCTGCGACCACCAGCGACATTTTTCCTTGGAGAAAAAAATGGGCCAGGGCCTGGGGCATGGAGAGATAGGGGAGCCCCAACCGCGCCAATTCGACGGCCTCGGGGTTGGTGATCCGCACCACGTTGCCGACGATCACCAGGTCGGGCCGGGCCGCCAGATGGTCGGCGCGGTAGCCTGTCATCACCGAAATCCCCAGACCGGCCAAATAATCCGACATCGGCGGATACACATTCTGATCCGATCCGGTCACCGTCAAGCCTTGCTGATGGAGCATCCCGGCCATGGCGGCCATGCCGGTGCCGCAGATGCCGATGAGATGGACGTGACGGGGATTCTCCGGGGCCTCGTTGCGCCGCGGATCAAGCAGCACCGCACCGCTCATTTTGATCGCACCGTCCGCTCGATGGCCTTGTACACCCGGTCAAAGGTCTCCTCAAAGGAGGTGGGCGTCAAGCGGCCCACCTCGATGAACTTGACCACGATTTCCTTGGTCACCTTAAAAATTGCCTCGTCGCTTACCGGCTGCTGCACCGGCGGCTTAGCTGTTTTCTCGTCATTG
>CAIMMA010000219.1 GCA_903842475.1 uncultured bacterium | reverse complement strand
GCCGCCACCGCCTGCCAGGTATTCATTCACCGCTACCGTGTAGTGTGCTTCCGTTTTCAGCGGAGCGCCATCCTTCATCACCGCGACAATGCGTTGACCGGCTGGCCGGTCGGCATCCCAGGTGTAGGTTAGGCCGGAAACCTGGAGAAACCGGCCCCGCCCGTTGTCCCCGCTCCACTGCTGATTGAGCAGTTCGTAGATCTGTTGGCCGGTCATTTCCAGTTTGATCAGATTGAGTTTGGCGGGCTGCACCGTAAAGTGATCACCCTTGGTGATGCCGCCGGATTCGATATCGGCTTCGATGCCTTCGGGATGCATGAAAGCAAAATCGGTGCCCATGACTTGGCGCTGGGCATCGGCAATCAGGTCGCCCAGGGCCGATTCGCCCGCTTCGTTGCTGGTTCGGGTAATGGGCTTGGCGGCCCGGGCAATAACCTGCTCGGCGATGGCGTTGCCCATGGCATCCACTTGACTGGCCAAGGCGACCATCCGTGGATCCGGTTGCAGTCCCGGTCCCTGATCAGCCCAGGTGGTGACAATGGACGACGATATCGCCACCACATCGCTGCTCCCCCGGCTGATTTCCAGATCGATGTCGGCATAGCCCGTACCCTTGGGCCAGCCTTGGACCACCAGCATGGGGCGGCCGCCGGCGTTCTTTATCAGGGTGTTGTGATAGGTATGGGTGTGGCCGCTGAGCACCACATCGACCTCGCCATCCAAGCGCTCAACTATCGGGACGATATCTCCGACCAGCGGGCTGGTTGGCGACGAGGTTTCGGTCGTTGCCTGCTGGTAGCCGCCCTGATGGACCATGACGATGATGGTGTGAATGCCCTCGGCTTTGAGCTTGCGGACGTAGAGATTGATGGTATTCGCCTCGTCCAGCACCCGCAGGCCCTCAAGACTTTCCGGGGTGAGAAAAGTAGACGCGCGGTGGAGGATGGCTCCGATGAAGCCAACCGGCACCCCGTCGACCATGCGCACCACATAGGGCATGAACAGCGGCTGCCCAGTGGAGGCCTGCACCAGATTGGCGCAGATGTAGGGGAACGCGGCACCTTGATAGGGATTTTGCAGGTAGGGGCCCTGGCTGTGGTTGCCGCCTTGGATGAGGCGCAGCATCTCCTGTAGCCCCTCGTCCAATTCGTGGTTGCCGGGGATGCCCACCAGGTTGCAGTCGCGGCCGTAGTTGCCGCCTGCCTTGCACTGCTCATTGCCCAGCATGTTGAAGAACATGATGCCGGGCTCATCCTGGAGCAGTGCCGATTGCGGCTGCGAAGCGCCGACATGATCACCGGCATGGAGAATGAACGTCTTGCCCCCGGCCTTGGCGGCGGCTGCCTTGAGATAGGCTGCCAGAACCGGAGCACTGCCCACCGGACGGCCATCAACAGTCAGTCCCGCGGTGATCTGGCTGTGGAAATCGTTGATGGATAATAACTTCAGGGGGATGGTCGCGCCGTCAACGTCGGGGCCGCGCCAGGTCACCTTCCGATTCGCCAGGTTTCGCAGGTCGGTATCGCCGGCCGCCTGGCCCTGGGCGGCCGTCAAACCAACCAAGGTACCCATCGCCGCAGCGATCAGGAATCGCCCTACTGTTTTCTTCATCGCTTGTTGCATCTCTTCCTCCCTCGTTTACCTTCCCGCAGACCGGGATGTCGACCCAGCAGCGTCGCCGGATCGGCGGATGTCTTTCGTTTCTTCTCTGCAAGGATCAAAACATGTCCATGTTAGGGCAGGATCAGTGAACGGTGAGGAGGTTGTATGGATATCTTTTGGATTTGTTAAGGGAAAATGAGGGGGAGAGCGGCGGGCGGAGTGAACCGG
>CAIMMA010000218.1 GCA_903842475.1 uncultured bacterium | reverse complement strand
ATAGCGTTTGAACCAGGCGGGGTTTTCGGCCTTGGGCCAGACGGCCGCGCCCTGGTCGTTGTCCTGGCCGATCTGCCGGGCCAGCGTCCATTCAGCCATCGCCTGGACAAATGGATCGGCATGGTCCAGCCAGGCCCCTACCAGTTCCAGCATCTCCGGCGACAAGGCAGCGACCTCGGCCTGGTTGAGCAGCTGGCCCAGCGCTTTCAGCTCCTGCTTTTCGGCAATCAGCGCCTGCAGGTATTCGGGGGGATAGGGCGGCGTCATGATCAGATCGGCGATGGTGGCCGGCACGGCAAAGACCTGGATCTCGGCGGCGCCAGGATTGTCGTTGCCATCGCTGCCGGCAAAGCGCAGGTCGAGCTTTTGCGCGGTCACGGGAACGGCCAGCCTCAGCCGCTGCGGCCCATGCTGTTTCTTCAGGTCGAACTTCTGCACGGGTTTGCCGTCGGCCACCACGTCGCAATGGTTCCAGCAATTATCCAGACGGTTGGAAACCGTGCGGCCGTAATAGACCACTTCGGCAACCGTCACCGGCTGCGGCCACTCGAAAGCCAGCGTCGCCCCCTGCAGGTGGGTCGCCCCCTTGACCGCCCAGGCACGATGGCGGTCTTCGCCTTCGCTGGATGACGGCACCTGGCCATCGACCGCAAAGCGGGCGCCCCAGTCGGCACTGTATTCCGAATCGGCCGAAACCTTGGCCTTCGGCGCCAGATTCTCGGCCGCCCACAACGGCAGGGAGGCCAGGCCAGCCAGGGAGAGCCAGAACATTTGCGACAATGGATTCATGATGGGATTCCTTTGCTGTGTGTCATATATGCGCCATGGTGCATATAATGACCCATTGGACGCCGATTCGCCAACCCGGGTTCCAGAAAACCCAGGAAAAAACCGTTTTCGCGCAGAGACGCAGAGGCGCAGAGAAAGGCAATTTTTAGAGTGGGCCTGGGAATGACACAGGGTCCTGGGTCCTGCGTCCAGAATCCTGCGTCCTGGGTCCTGCGTCCTGGGTCCTGCGTCCGAGGTCACGGGGACATGCCCCCTGGCGGGTGATTCATGGCACTGGGCGGTGGCAGGCTTTCCAAAAGGACCCAGGACTCATACCAATTTCAGAACTCCTGACTCGCCGCCTTGGCCGGCCTGTTGATACCGGAAAATGACTTGGCACAGTTTGGGCTCGCAAGCCATGCGGCGCAGCCGCCTTGGAGTACGGAGCTTCAGCTCCGTCTTGCCGCTACTGCGGCAGATGCGGCAATTCATTGCCGCAGGCAGCCAAAATCAATCGGCCGAACCGCATGGATTCCGGCGCTGAAGCGCCGGACAACAAGACGGAGCTGAAGCTCCGTACTCCAAGGCATCGGGTACGATGCGGCAATACACTGATGACCGCAAACAGTGCCATCGTATTTTCCGGCCGGATCAGGATGTCTGAACTTAAAGCCGGCGCACGAAATCGTGAAGATGCTTAAGCTTTGCAATGAGCGGCGGGCCAACTACTTGATCAATGTGGCACCAGACAAAACCGGCCTCATACCAGACTATTCTGTTGAGCGACTGCGGCAGGTTGGTAAACTGTGGGCGGCGGAGGGCCGGTGACCCACGGATGCCACGAACACATGAGAAAAGAAGTCGAACCACCCGGATGCAGGCGACGTCCTAAAGGCCGCGCCTGAGGAGTAACGTTCGGAATTCGATAGCTGTCGTCGACGGGGGGCGAGATGGGGGTTGGATGTTGCGGTTGCCGCTT
>CAIMMA010000217.1 GCA_903842475.1 uncultured bacterium | reverse complement strand
GCTTGATTTGATCATGATGTCACATCATTCTTGGATGAATTCCAAGCTCCTGTTTGGCTTCAATCTTTAGTCGTAAAATATAGTCGATCATTTCTTCTTCTTGTGTTTCCTCATGATCCCTTTCTCAAATATTGAAGCAGCATTTATGCCACTATGACAAGCGACCTGTGTTAGTCACGTAACTGTCCAGTTTATTGCGGGAAAAGGCTAGTAAACACGACGTGGGTAAAAGCAAATCGGTACAATCGTGCAAAAGTGGACGATGCCGAAAACTAAGAAAACGTCCGGGAATCGGACAGCGCCAAAAGGGAATACGGTCTAACTGGCTAATTAAAAAATACATTTTTCAATAACCAGCTATTGTATTAAAAACGGACAGAGCGCTCGTCTAACTGCTCGTTCTTGAAAATTAAGAAACCCCAGGATTGATCATCAGGCTGAAATAACGTAATTTTCTATCGCTAAACTAACTATGAATTCCAAAAACTAATTGTAGGTTTGTCGTACACAGATAGCCCGAATAAATCGTTTCATGAGTAAAATCCTAAAAGAAGGGATTCGCTAACTGCGTCTCCACCTTGAATAGCCAGGGCTTATCTTCTCTCATAATGCCCACCGCCTCTGTAATTATCATATCTTCCACGTCCATGCCCATCATGCCATGGCCCTGGCCAGTAACAACACCCGCCAAGCGATACAAGCACGGTCACCAAAGCCACTCCCAATAAAAAAATTCTTTTCATTTCGATCACTTTTGATTGATTGTTAATAGGAAATTGCTGGATGAGGGGCCAGAACTAGGAGCGGGTGGCTTCATGACAGTTAACTTCAGTTGAGGTGAGGAATACGAACCACTTGGTCAGTCTAATTTTGTCGCAGAGTATAATTATCTTTTGCATTTGGCGTGCCATTTATCCAGGCGGATCAGCTGTGTGGAAAATAAGGGTTAATCAGCATGTTGGTTCAAAGCCTGGCAAGCTTTTTGGATCAATAGCGGGGTGTGCTGGATAATAATTACTCGCATCCAGTTTGTGTGTAGATTTGATACTCGGGAGGAAGCGACCAAAAGTGGTCGTGAATGGACAGAAAGGTGCAGCTGGTGGTTAGCGTTGGGTTAGCGCTAACGAAAAAAGCACTTAGCTTTAATGGCTAAGTGCTTGATATGTTTGGTACGCCAGGTAGGGTTCGAACCTACGACCTACGGCTTAGAAGGCCGTTGCTCTATCCAGCTGAGCTACTGGCGCATAATTTTGCTGGCAATGTACCGAGGAACCACGGAGAACGCAAGGATTATAGAATAGGGCACGGTGCGGCCGGAAACGGCGCCTGGCTTTACTCTTCCCGCTCCTGCATTTGTTCCCAGATGGGGCCTGCCGCCGTATCGTGAATGGTTACCCCTTTGCGCAGCAATTCTTCCCGGGCTGAATCCGCCGCTGTCCAATCCTTGAGCTGCCGGGCCCGTTCGCGCTGGCGGATAAGCCGGTCGATCTCCGGGGTCAGGGGGCAATGCTCCAGCCGCAGGATGCCGAGGACGGCATTGATCATCCGCAGGACTTCCAGCACATCGTTTTTCTGATCGCGGTCAAGATTCCTCGACTGCACTATCGGGTTGGTCTGCTTGATGAAGTTGAACAGGGCCCCGATGGCTCCGGAGATATTGAGGTCGTCGTTCATGGCATCGATGAACCGATTTTCGAGTTCGGACACCGAGGCCGCTACCTCGGGATGGGGCAGGCCGGCGGGGAGGCAAAGGAGCTTGCGGGTGTATTCGTCAATCCGTTTTAAGGCGGTCCGGGCGGTGTTTAGCCGTTTGTAGGAAAACAGCAGGGGTTTGCGGTAATGGACCCCCACCAGCATGAATCGAAGCTCCCGGCCGTCGTAGCCCTTGTCCAGCACCTCTTGCAGGGTCACCACGTTGCCGGTGGCGTCCGCCATCTTGCGCCCGTCTTTCAGGAGCTGGCCGGAATGCACCCAGTAATTGGCCAGCGGTTTGCCGGTGAGGGCCTCGGCAATGGCGATCTCATTTTCATGGTGCGGGAAGACCAGGTCCTGGCTGGCGGTATGAATGTCGATGGTTTCGCCGAGATACTTGGTGGACATCGCCGAGCACTCGATGTGCCAGCCGGGTCGGATGTTGCCCCAATCGGTTTCAAAGAAGATCCCTTTTTTCAATTCCGCCAGGGTCGACCGTTTGAGCAGGGTGAAATCGCGGGGATTGTCTTTCTCGTAGTTGTCGAGGTCCACGGTCTGGCCGAGTTTGATCTTGCTCAGGTCAATCCCGGACAGTCGTCCGTAATTCTTGAATTTTGAGATGTCGAAATAGATCGAGCCGTGTTTTTCATAGGCATAGCCTTTATGCATCAGGTCATGGGCGATCTCGATCATGTCGCCGATATGTTCCGAGGCCAAGGGGTAGCCGGCAGCTTTTTCCACACTGAGAATCTTGGCGGCCTGCATGAATTCTTTGATATATTTGCCAGTGAAATCCTTGAGGTTGTCGTTGGTCGCAATGGCCCCGGCAATGGTGTTGTCGTCGATGTCGGTGAAATTCATGTACGATTCGACCGCATAGCCACAGTGGCGCAGGTAGCGGTTGATCAGGTCGGCGACGATGAACCGGCGGCAGTGGGCGAGGTTGGGAGACTCAAAGGCCGTGGGGCCGCAGGCATAGTGGGTGACCCGGTTTTCGCTGATCGGCTGAAAGACTTCCTTTTTCCGGGACATGGTATTGAAAAGGCGCAGTTGCGAGGTCTTTTCCGGTACCTTTTCCCGTTGCACGAAGAGCGAGGTGCTCAGATACCGTTCGCCGCCATCGGGCAGGATGGTGACAATGCAGCCCTCGGACAGTTCTTTCGCCCGTTCGATGGCGACAAAAATCGCCGCACCGCTGCTCATTCCGGCAAAAATGCCTTCCTCGGCGGCCAGCAGGCGGACGGTGCTGAAGGCGTCCTCATCGGCCACGTTGACTATGGCCGAGGGCAGGGTCTTGTCGAAAATCCCAGGTTTGTACGACTCCTTCATGTTTTTCAGGCCCTGGATCTTATGGCCGAGGTACGGCTCCACCGCAATCACCCGGACCTCGGGGTGATGCTCCCGGAACCAGCGGGACAGGCCCATGGCGGTGCCGGAGGTTCCCAGGGTGACGATGATATCGGTGACCCGGCCGCCGGTCTGTTCCCAGATCTCAGGAGCCGTGGATTTGTAGTGCGCCTGCCAGTTGGCCGGATTGTTGAACTGATCGGCGAGGAAATACCGCTCCGGATGTTCCCGGGCCAGGGCGTAGGCCTTTTCGATGGCGCCGTCGGTGGCCCGTTTAGCCGGGGTCAGGATGATTTCCGCGCCGTAGGCCTGCATGATCAGGCGGCGCTCGATCGAGGCCGATTCCGGCATGATCAGCTGGCAGCGATACTGTTTGGCCGCGCAGACCATGGCCATGCCGATACCGGTATTGCCGCTGGTGGCCTCCAGCAGGATTTTGTCGTGGGTCAGTTCGCCGCTTTTTTCGGCGGCTTCGACCATGGACAGCGCGACCCGATCCTTGATCGACCCGCCGGGATTGCGCGATTCGAGTTTGCCATAGAGCTGGACGGTTTCGGCGGCGGGATTGAGCCGACCCAGTGCAACCAGCGGGGTGTTGCCTATTAATTCGATGATATTCATGCTGTTCTATTAGAGTTTCATAGGACCGGAGAAATACTTGCGGGCGGAAGCATAGCCTATTTCCGGCCAAAGCGCAAAACAAGCGCCCCGGAGCATGGAAAAATATGGTCCGGGCGGCGTTGCCGGAGAATCAGGGGGCGGGGAAAGCTACTCTTTGTGAGTGCCCAGGGCCTGCCACAGGCGATGCAGTGCATCCCGGCACTCCTGGTTGGCGACGCCCTCGGTCATGGCGCGGAAGGTCTGCTCTTTTTCGGGAGAAACCGGCGGGGGCTCGATACGCTCCTGCTTGGGTTTGGTCGGCAGGAGCGGCGGCAGCATCCAGCGGATATCGGTGGCCGGTTGTTCCACCAGAACCAGGTTCAGCCGTTTGAGCAGATCGAGTTTGATAAACTGCATGTGGTGCATCCATGCCGAATCCTGAACAAAGATCCACAGCACATCCTGACGAAAAAAGGCTGGCGAGGTTAGACGGCCGATTTCGGCGCCGACGATTTCGGGCCAATCCTGGGCCAGGCGGAACAGTCGCCATTGTTTCTTCCAGTTTTTGGAGGAATACACCGCCGACATGGCGTCCCCGAGAGCGTAAAGATCGGGGTTGTTGATGGGAGTTCTTTTTGCTTTCATGTCCTTGCGTTCCGCATGGAGCGCCGGCAGGCGCGCTGAAAGGATTGATGGGGGTGTGGCGCCGGATATTTGTCAACGCTACAGTAGTCGGTTTTCGGGGAAGGTGCATGATCAAAACGTCATCGGCGCTCACGGTTGTTTGCCGCCCGCGCTCAAATCCGGGGGAAGGAATGAACAATGCCACGCAGGTAGGCGGCGGCCGGAATTGCGGGACGGGTCACCGCGTTGAGGCCGGTATAATAACCGGTCACCGCTCCGGAAAAAATGGCGCGGCGCCGGAGGTCGCGGCGGAGGTGGTCGACAAAGGCGATGTTCCGTGGGTCGCGGGTGTGGGTG
>CAIMMA010000216.1 GCA_903842475.1 uncultured bacterium | reverse complement strand
TAACACACTGCTGCTTCCGCGCATCAGGCACAAAAACATACACGACTACCTTGTGGTAGCAACAATCGGGCCATGCTGTCAGCAACCACCGAGAACCGCAAAGAAATTTTTCTGTTCCCAAAAAAGAATCTCTTGAAAACCTACCGAACAAAGCAGGCGGACGAGAATCAGGTTTCATGCCAACTCTGCCATCTCCACAATAGCGAGCACGCGGTCCCCTTCCAGAGCGCCCATAGAAACAAGGAACAATCTCCTTGCCACCTCTGGGGCTTTCCGCCTCTTG
Source organism: uncultured bacterium (assembly GCA_903842475.1). Classification (GTDB taxonomy): domain Bacteria; phylum Desulfobacterota; class Desulfobulbia; order Desulfobulbales; family Desulfobulbaceae; genus Desulfobulbus. The sequence goes on along the minus strand of CAIMMA010000216.1, from coordinate 3,157 downwards.
TATCTTGACGGCGGCTTTGTTTTCCGCCATTATGTCCTTTATGAAAAAGAATGAAAAAACAGCCGACAACTCCATCCTGATCGTCGACGACAACCCGGTGGTCATCAAACTGCTGGGGGCGATGCTCACCCGGGCGGGCTATCAAGTGACCCGGGCGGACAGCGGCCACCGTGCCCTGGAGCTCATGGAAGCACACCTGCCCGATTTGATTCTTCTGGACATCGACATGCCGGGCATATCGGGACTGGAGACCTGCCGGATCATCAAAGAAAATCCTCGAACCACCGATATCCCGATCATTTTCATCACCTCCAGCGACGACAAGCACGACATTGTCGCCGGTTTTTCGGCGGGCGCCCAGGACTACATCATCAAGCCGTCGACCAAAGAGGAATTGCTGGCCAGGGTCAGAACCCACCTGTCGCTGTGCTCAGCCCAGAAAGCATTGAAGGCCAGCAGGGCCCGATACCGCGAGTTATCTTTCCTGGACGACCTCACCGGCCTGCATAACACCCGCTACCTGTACCACAACCTGCAATCGCTCCTCGACCGGCGCCCGGTTCGACCGCTCACCGTGCTCTTCATGGATATCGATACATTCAAGCTGGTGGTTGATACCCATGGCCACCTCAACGGCAGCCGCACCATTGCCGAACTGGCGGCCGTCATCAAACGGCTGCTTCCCAAGGGCAGTTACGGGGTGAGCTACGGCGGCGACGAGTTTGTCCTGGTGTTCGACGGGTACGACAGCAACACCGGCAAACTGCTCGCCGAAAAAATCCGGGCGGCGATTGAAGCCAACCGCTTCCTCACCTCGCAAGACCAGGCCATCCGCATTACCGTCAGTTGCGGAATTGCCTCCTATCCCGAGGACGCCCAAGACATGGTCGGCCTGCTCGGCAATGCCGACCATGCCCTGTTCGAAGCCAAAAATAGGGGCAAAAACAACGTGGCAGCCTTTGCCGAGATACAGGCATCCCAGCCCAAGGGCAACTTCCTACCGATCAATCAATAAACACAAGGGACCGGTGGTCGGGCTTCCAGATTGTCCCGGAGGTCACGTAACGTATCGACCTGGCAACCAGCCCCCATTGCAAGGCTACCCGCATCCGCAACAAGCATGCGGCCCTGCCCCAACAGACTCGCATCAAAACCGCGGGCGTACCTAGAGAAAAAATGGACAATTCGCTACCAGGGCTGATCCTGACCGGTGCCTCCGGTTTTGTCGGACGTAATTTCATCAAGGCGGCAGGCGGCAGGTTCCGGCTGTTCTGCGTGGCCCGCCGTTCCATGGAAGAGGCGGGGGTGCAGCCGGAAACCAATCTTCGCTGGATTCAGGTGGACATCGCCGATCGTGACAAGGTGCTGGGGTTGACTCAGCGGCTCCGTGATTACGGCGGGGTTGATTATGTGGTCAATCTGGCGGGATACTACGATTTCACCAACCGGGAACATGCCGAATATGTCCGCACCAATGTGTGGGGAACGCAAAACATGCTCGATCTGGCCAGGGAACTGGGCGCCAAGCGGTTCATCTTTGCCAGTTCGCAGGCGGCCTGCCCGTTCGGCAAGGTCGTGACCGAGGAGACCCCGCCCGATGCCGCCATTCCTTATGCGCGGAGCAAGCAAGCGGGCGAAGCGCTGGTGCGGGAATACGCGCAATGGATCCCCGGGGCCATCGTCAGGATTGCGGCGGTGTTCAGCGACTGGTGCGAGTATCCGCCGCTGTATACCATGCTCAACAACTGGTGCTCCGGCAAGCTGCTCGAATCGCATATCCTTGCCGGCCGCGGTCAATCGGCCATCCCTTATATCCATGTCCAGGATCTGGTGCAGCTCTTCCTGCGGGTTATCGAAAAGAGCGACCACCTGGAACGTCTTTGCACCTTCAATGCCGGCCCGGACGGTGCCGTGTCCCATCTGGAACTGTTCAGCATCGCCACCCAGTTTTATTACAAAAGGACACTCAAGCCCTTCTTTGCCGCCCGATGGTTGCTGACGCCCATGATCATGGCGCGTCTGGTACTCTGTCACTTGCAGGGCAAAAAGTCCTTCGAACAGCTCTGGATGCTGGAATATATCGATCAGCAGCTGGTCGCCGACAGTTCCCGGACCTGCCGCGAGCTGTCCTGGAAGCCGACACCGCGAAAATCCATCACCCGACGATTGGTCTTTCTCATCGAAAACATGAAAAAGAATCCGGAACTCTGGCGGAATTGGAACGAGGCCATGCTCCATAAAGGTTCCGACCGACCGCACCTGGTCCTCCATGACCTGCTGTGCGATGCCATGGATAGGGAACGTGACATTGTGGTGCAAGCGATAACAGCACAAATATTAGCACGCGATGCCGTGGTGCGGTCATTAACCACCCTGCCTCGGGAGACAACGGAGCCACCCCAGGGCCAATCGAGTTGCATCCGGGCTCTGCAGACCATGGACAGAGGGGTCGCCGACTCGTTTATCCGAATGCTGTGCCAATTGATCATTACCGTCATGCGGACCAGAAACCGCCCGATGATGCAGCAGTACGCACACACCATCGCCTTCCTGCCCATGATCTCGGGTTTCGAAAATGGCTTGGTGAGTCGCAGCCTTTTTGTCCTCGGGGAGTTTTTAATCCAACAATTCCGGGACCGGCCGCAGTTCCTGCAACTGACACCCCAGGCGGACGATTACATCATTATGACCATCCACATGGCCGTCGATCAGATCGAGGATCATATCGAACTCTCCCGGATGCAATCGCCCACCCTGCTGGAAGAACTGAAGAAAATACCGCCTCCGAGCGACAACCAGCGGCTGGAGGGCATTGTCGCCCAGCTGGAAAGCCTCTGCAGCGAAGCCCATTCCGGGCAATCCTGGACCAGCCCGCTGGTTACGGATTGACAGGGCTGCAAGCAGCTGCCGGTGAGGGCCCCTTCGGTGGCAATAATTCGGGGGCTGGGCCCTTGCCGGGATCGCGGCCAACGATCGGCGCTCAGCGCCGAAAGCTCCAGAAATCGGGGTGGAGCATGGCCAGGAAGGGGATCAGCTCCAGGCGGCCGACCACCATGTCGACGATAAAGATGATCTTGGTCAGGTCGGCGAGTTCGCCGAAACTGGCCATGGGGCCGATGCGGCCATAGCCCGGACCGATATTGCCGAGGGTGGCGGC
>CAIMMA010000215.1 GCA_903842475.1 uncultured bacterium | reverse complement strand
GGCTGACGCGCAATTGTCCCAGGAGTCGCTCATGGGGCAGGTCGCGGTTGCTGCGGGTGCCGTGGAGGATTTCTTCCGCTTTGACCGCCAGGCGGTCCAAGCCGCATTGCGGCAGGGTTGCAGTTCCTTCGAAGATTTCTTCCTGAAGCGGTGATTCCATTTTCGCAGCCTTAGTTTCGTCACTCTGTACTGGCAATGGCTCATTGGCAGCCAGCGGCAGAAACATCTCGGTCCATTGAGCGGGCTTGAACGGCTTGGTGATAGAATTATCCATGGCATGAGCCGTCATCGAAAACAAACAAGAGCACCCTGCTCAGCGGGTAGGTTCCATTGCATAAACTTTCCAATCCAGGTTCAATCCCATTGAAGGTGAGGGCATTTACACGTAAATTTTCCGTTGCAATCATGCCGGTATCAGTAACGCCGATCGCATGCGGTGTTGTGACCAGTGCACGGTTTGCCTCCTGACAAGGAGTTGGGTAATCATCAGATGCACTCCTGAACCGGCGGCCACCAGGTGCTGTTCCTGACTATTTGGCGTTGAAGCTGCCAGGGACCGGTCATGGAAACCTGCTGAACAAAGCCATACGGCAATGACGACAACGAAAATCAGGACGTTTTTTTTTCATGATCGCTCCCATGGCAGCCACAATCAAGACACTTTAATATAGATATTTTTCAAAAACCCCACACGCAGCCTAATCAATCGACGAGATCCGATCGCAGCCGCTCCTCAAGCTTTTCCCTGGTGATAGGCCTGCTGAGCAGATACCCCTGCAGGTAGTCGCAGTCCATTTCGCCAAGCGCGGACAACTGCCCTTCGGTTTCCACGCCTTCCGCCACCACTTTCAAGTCGAAACTCTTGGCAATGCCAATAATCGAGAGCAGCAAAGAAAGATCCTTGTCCGCTGTTGCGATATTCTGAACAAATGATTTATCGATTTTGAGGGTCGTCAGGGGAAACAGTTGCAGGTGGCTCAACGCCGAATAGCCGGTGCCGAAATCGTCAATGGCAATGGAAACACCTATATCCCTCAACTGTGCCAACATTTTTATCGCTTCGTCGGTGTTCTCCATCATCACCCTTTCGGTCAACTCAACCTCGAACTGCTCCGGAGCCAGACCGGTTTGGGCAAGCGTAGCGATGATATTGGCGACCAGTAGTTTAAAATTAATCCTATTGCCGGAGATGTTGATGCTCATGCGACAGTCGGTAAACAGGCCGGCTGCAACCCACTTTTGCGCTTGCGTGCAGGCTTCCTGGATGACCCAGTCGTTGATTTTATGAATAAATCCGTTTTCCTCGGCAAAGGGTAAAAATTTATCAGGGGGTATAAGCCCCTTCTCAGGATCGAGCCAGCGGATCAAGGCCTCCACGCCTGTAAGCTTTCCGTTGGCATTGGAAAATAATGGTTGATAATAGAGGACTATCTCTCCGTTTTCCAAGGCGTCACGGAGGCGATTGCCAAGATGGAACCGTTCCATGGCGGCATCGTTCATGGCACTCTGGAAAAACTGAAAACTATTGCGGCCATTATCCTTGGCTTCGTACATGGCCGTATCGGCATTTTTCAGCAGCGTGTCGATATCGTCGCCGTCTTCTGGATAGATGCTGATGCCGAGGCTGGCGGTCAGGTTGATCAACTGGCCATCGAGTTGCAGCGGTTGATTGAGGGCCTCGACAATGCGCTCGGCCAGGAAGGTTACTTGGTTGGAGGTGGTGATGTCGGTGGCAAGGATAGTGAATTCATCTCCCCCTACCCTGGAGATGAGCGCCGATGATCCATCGGAAGAGCGAGAAATTATATCGGAATGACGAAAAACGGTTTTCAACCGATCCGCCACCAATATCAGCACCTTGTCGCCGGCAGGATGCCCCAGGGTATCGTTGATGCGCTTAAAATGATCAAGATCAATAAACAGAACCGCCACCTTCTTGCCGTTTCGCCGGGCATGCGGGAAAATTTTCGACCAGTGCTCTCGAAACAGCGCCCGATTCGCAAGGCCGGTCAGATTATCGTAGAAGGCCAGATAATGGATCTTGTCCTCGGCCTGTTTCAAGGCGGTAATATCCTGAAGGATGCCGACAGCAAGACGTCGTTGATGGGGATCCCCGCCAACGATTTCCCCCTGATTAAGAATAATTCGCTCGCTGCCGTCCTCCAGCACAATCCGATAAGTGACACTGAAGTCGTGCCCCAGACGGCAGGCGTCGTCAATCTGGTCCCGCGCCCGATCTCGGTCCTCGCTGACAATACCAGCAAAAAGGGCCTCGAAGTCACCGGAGCGGGAGAGACCAAACATTTCAGGCGTGTGGCTGGTGATCTCAAAGATACCCGTATCAAGATCTCTTTGCCAATGACCAAGACGGGCAATGTCCTGGGCCTTGAAAAGCCGCCCCTGGCTGATTTCCAATTCGCGCAAGATTGCACCGGAACGGAGCCAGTACCGGGCGCGGTAGCCGAGAATAAGCATGTTGATCGGCTTGCTGACAAAGTCGGTGGCGCCGGCATCAAAGGCCTGGTTGATGGTTTCCGTGTCTTCAAGACCGGTGACCATCACCACCGGCAGGTGTGCACCGCCAGGAAGGGTTCGAAGTGCGCGACAGGTGGCGAAGCCGTCCATGTCGGGCATAATCACATCGAGCAGGATCAGATCAGGCTGATTTTCCATAAAAAGATCCAACGCCTCTTGACCGCTGGCGGCCTCTACAACCTCATACCCTTCATTTTCGAGGGTGAATCGCACTTGCAACCGGGCGGAAAAATCGTCATCGACGACCATCACGATTGAAGCCCGAGGTGAAGATGCAGCGGGGAATGTCCTGTCAGAAGGCATAGTTACAATCTCTCATTGTAATCATTTTGATAATCCGCATTTTCCTTGCGGCCTCTGGGTCGCAGTTCCTGTATCTGCAGCATCGTGGTCAGCAAGGTATCTCTCTACGCCGACAAAACAGGAAAATAGGGTGCGGCAACAATGGTGGTGAGAGGTTCGAGGAAAGAGCATCCTCAGATCACCGGCTGGTTAACGGTCTGTCACTAGAGCAAAATTTCTCTTATTCGCGCACCATCTGGTCGTCGTTATTGCGCAGTATTGAGCCAACTATTGTATTGTCCAGAGAAATTTTCCCATTGTCAAGGAGTTCAGCTTCTCTTTGTTTAATCCTGGTGCTGGCAACAACGACTCAGAATTTGACTCAACGCTGAGCAATCCAGTGAATCATACGATCAATATCTCCGTACGACTGTTTGGTATTTGAAGGGGAGTGCACCGAACCGATGGCATCGTCGCAATTATTTTTTATGAGCAGGGCGGAAAGATAGCCAACCTACTCAAAGCAGACACCAAATTGATGTTGCACGTTGTTGGCCATACCGATAACATCGGCAGCTGCGAGGCCGACTTAAACCTGTCCAAACGAAGGGCGGGTGCAGTGATCACCGCGTTGACCATGGGATACGGCAGCAGCGCCGGCCGACTGGCCGCCAACGGCATGGCCAATCCGGCTCCAGTCGCCATAAAGAGCGAGGAGGAAGGCCGAGCCGAAAACCGCAGGGGTGACTTGGTGCCGCGATGAAATATTTTTTTTGCAACAGCAGAAACCTGCCCGACCACTCGATAAACGCCCCAAAGGCTGCAAGGTGCCGCGATCAATCGTGCTGGAGATTATTCCTGCCGACCCGGCATGAAACCGATGTCACAGGCTGAGGCCATAGCCCAGCAAAACAGGAGGCGCCCCATGAACAAGCCCCGCACCCCGGACCAGGAGTTGGAAAAGCGGCTGTCTGGCCGCCTGCTCGATGTTTTTATCCGAGCTGGTCTGTTGCTGGCATTGACCATGCTCTGCTACAAGATTTTCGCCCCTTTTCTCGCTCTGATGCTCTGGGCGCTGATTCTGGCGATCACCATGTATCCGCTCCATCAGCATCTGGCCAACCTGATAGGCCACAAACAGGGGCTTGCCGCAACCCTGCTGGTGCTGGTCAGTGTCGTGCTGATCGTAGTGCCGACCACGGTGCTGGTCAGCTCGCTGGGCGATTCCGTCCTGACGGTGATCACCAACCTCAGGAACAACAGCCTGCAGATTCCCGCCCCACCCCAAGGCGTGGCCGACTGGCCGATTATCGGCAAGAAGGTCCAAGCCTTCTGGGCGCAGGCCCATTCGGACATGCCGGCCGTTATCCAGTCCATGCAACCAAAAATTGGCGAATTAGCCAAACATGCCCTCGAAATCGTTGCCAGCCTGGGGGGTAAAATGCTGCTCTTCTTTTTCTCGTTTATCATTGCCGGCGTCATCATGGCCTTTGGCGAATCAGGAGCCAATACCGCTCTGGCGATTTTCAAACGTATTGTCGGGGGTGACCGGGGACCAGGATTTGCCAAGCTCTCCACCGCCACCGTTCGAACCGTCGCCGCGGGCGTCATCGGCGTGGCCTGCCTCCAGGCTCTTTTCATCGGCTTGGCATTGATCATTGCCGGCATCCCCATGGCCGGGATCCTGTCAATGATCGTGCTGGTACTTGGCATCGCTCAGCTCCCGGCTCTGCTCGTCACGTTGCCCGTGATCGGCTACATCTGGCTCAGCGGCGACTACAGCACCGGTGCCGCGACCGGCTACTCCGCCTTGCTTATCATCTCCGGCTCTGCCGACAACGTGTTAAAACCGCTCATGCTGGGTCGCGGGGTTGATGCGCCGATGCCGGTTATCCTGATGGGTGCACTGGGGGGCATGGCCACCACCGGCATCCTCGGCATGTTCGTTGGCGCAACCCTGCTGGCTCTGGGCTATCAAATATTCATGTTCTGGGTCGCGGATAATCCGGATGATCGCCATGAGCATAATGATGCACAGGCTACCGAGTAAGAGGATGCGCGGGTTGCGGCAAACCAAGTTGATACGGAGGAGGCTTCACAGCACAGAGCTGGCCGATTTGATAAAGGCGGCAAACTGTTGGCGGGTTGCCCTGAAACCTGCATTTACTCGCAGTGGGCGGGCCCCTCTGCATCCGCTATTTTTTTTGAAGTGTTGAGAGTAACCGTCACCGGCATGCCGAGCCGCAGTTCCTGTTGGGGATCGCAGGCGAAGATTCTGGCGCGATAGACCAATTTGGTCCGAAGTTCCGTGGTTTCCACGGTCTTAGGTGTGAATTCGGCGGTTGAAGAAATAAACCCGACCCAACCCTTGTATGCCTTGCCGGGATAGGTATCGGTGTGCAATTCGGCACGCATCCCCTCCTGCACTTTACCGAGATCCGGTTCACTGACATAGGCCCGAGCCCAAAGCGGATTGCTCAGGGCCAGGGTCAACACCGGTGCGCCGGGTGAAGCCATGGCGCCGGGTTCCAGAATCCGGTTGCGGATAACCCCATCCGCCGGCGCCAGTAACCTGGTGTCGGCCAGTCGTTTTTCCGCCAGATCCCTGGCGGCCTTCAAAGCTGCCAGGGTTGCTTCGGCCGCGGCGATATCTTCTTTGCGCGGCCCATCGATAGCCAGCGAGGCCTCTTCTTCGGCGATCTTCAGCACCGCAGTTAAGACCTGCACCCGGGTTCCGGCGCTATCGATTTCCTGTTGGGAGATACGATTGCTTACCAGCAGTGATTGTTTGCGGGTTAAAAAGAGTTCGGCCTCTCTGAGATTTGCCTTGGCCGCAATGACGCTGGCCTTGACTTTTTCCAATTCCTGGGGCCGACTGCCCTGATGCAGACGATCAACCACCTGGCTCTGCGCCGCTACTTCCCCCGCCAGGCGACCCGCTTCCATCTGATATCGGGCCGGATCAAGCTCGGCCACCACCTGCCCTTGCCGCACCCTTGCCCCTTCGTCAACGTTCAGGCGCTGAATCCTGCCGGCATCCTGAAAGGCCAGCTGCACTTCTCGAATGTCGATGGTCCCGAACAAGGTCAAGTCGGCAGTGGCCCCGCCCTTCTCATTCCGGTCGAAACAACCGGCAAGAGGCACCATCAGAACTACGACTAAGAGTATCGGATTTATAAACCGTTGGGAAATGCGCCAAGACGCAACGATAGTGGATTGCGATGGTTCATGCCTGTTGTTTGACAAAGCCGTTACCCCTATTCATGCACCAGTTCATATAAACAGTAGCAGGTTTTCAGATGGTTAGCGAACACACTTATACAACTTGCTTCATGGTATCAAAAAGCAGCTTGACACCAATGAGGTTATCGCCCGCCGCCACCATGTCGAACATGGCTCCTCCAGGAAATTGACAAAGCCCCTTCCTGGCATTTTTCGCCAGGAAGGGTAAATTTGAAAACCATACCAGAGGCCCTGCCCCTGGTCCAGAAAATGTTACCGGAGAGAGAACAGAGCACGCCAGCCTGGGGCCATCCCGGTAACATTTTCTTCTCTCGGGTTTGCCAGGCACTTGCCGAACCATTGTCGAGCAACCACGAAACTCGCGGCCATGCCGCTCTTGCAGAGAGACGGAAAAATCCGTTGGGGGGGAGGGATAATACGAAGTGCCGCCGTCATTAATCGTGGAAGCGGATTTTGAGAGAATCTCAGGCGCCCATCAGGCTTGACGCATGAGCTTTGATTTGCAAACGCAGAGACGACGTACGCCCTTGCCGATGGCAGGCACCGCCTACCAAACATAGCCACTCCCAACATAGAGGTAAAAAGTTGGGCGGCGATCATTTTTGTATGAACGCCCCTGCCGATCAGCGGTTGGTAAAAATAATCCGTCCGTTTTTCTGAACTTTGATCCGCCAAGTAACAGGCCAGATACAGTCGGATATAAAAACCTTATACTGGACCATCTCGCCATTTTCTTCTTTTTCAAAGAGATAATCGGAAAAGGAAGCGTCGGAATAGGTTTTTATCTCTCCTTTTCCATCATATTTCACCGATTCGTCTCTACCGAAAATTGTTTTTTTAATCTCAATAGAGTGGCCGTCAGATACGATATTATACTTTGCCATAATCCCCCCTCCGAACCTCTAAGACCATCGCCTAAGGAATCCATGCTGTGGAGAATCACAAGGGTCTCGACACAGCCCCCCGGAAGAGCTTCTACCCTTACGCGTGAACAGGGTATTCAGTGTGAAAGCCGACCCACGCTTTTAAAAACTGAGCTCTTGTGAGAATCATACGAATTGAAAATGCGGTTGTCAATGTCGGCAAGGGGTCGACCATTGAACGCAAACTTCGGACTTAAGAAGCGCGGTCACTCCTCTTTAAGGCCATATAAGCCCGATGGAATTAGCAAAATTGCGGGCATGAAAAAAGCGGCTTGAAAAATCGTCCACTTGTATGCAACCACGTCAGGAACGGCAGGCGAGTGTCAAAAGAGAGGCAGCACCAATTCCCGCAGAATATCTACCCAAGCCAGCTGCGAAACAAAACCTTCCTTCCCTAAAATTTTCTTTACTTTCGGGCCCGGTGACCCATACAATCAACAAGGATGCTATCAACCAGATGGCAGAAGACCGGGTTCAAAACGTTACATCATATCGAAAAAGAGAGGTAGGACGCATGCAAGAAGAATCGGTAGCGCCAAAGGAACGCGTAAACATAACCTATCGTCCTGCAACCGGCGATGCTAAGGAAGAGGTTGAACTCCCCTTGAAAATTTTGGTGGTGGGCGACTTCACCCTGGCGAAGGATGATCGAAGTGTTGAGGAGCGCGATCCCATCAACATTGATAAGGATAACTTCAACGACGTCCTCAAGGCGCAGAATCTAGCGGTTGATTTGAGCGTAGCCAATACGCTCACCGACCAGCCCGACGAAAGAATGACCTTGAATCTGAAGTTCAACTCGCTGAAGGATTTCGATCCTGACGCCATCGTCCAGCAGGTTCCCGAGCTCAAGCAGATGATGGAATTGCGTGAAGCGATCAAGGGCATGAAAGGGCCCTTGGGGAACGTGCCGGAGTTCAGGAAGAAAATTCAGTCTATTATTGATGACCCTGCATTGAGAGACAAAATTCTCAATGAGATGGGGATCGGCGATAAAAAAGGAGAGGCGTAACAATGGCTGAAGAACTTAAAGTTGAAGAAAAGGGTGCTGAAACCACTGAAAGTCTCTCTCTGATAGACGACATACTTTCGGCAACCAAATTGACTCCGGAGAACGAGTCCTATTCTGTCGCCAAAAAAGGGGTGGAAGCGCTGATCGCGCAGATTTTCCAGCCGGGTAAATCAGTGGAGAAGATCAACGCCCTGATATGCGACGAAATGATCGCCGAACTGGACAAGAAGATGAGCCGCCAGTTGGATGAGATCCTGCATCACTCGGATTTTCAAAAAATGGAATCCTCCTGGCGTTCGCTGAAATTTATTGTCGACAGGACCAATTTCAGGGAGAATGTCAAGCTTGAGATCATGAACCTCAGCAAACAGGACATGCTCGACGATTTTTCGGACGCGCCCGAGGTGGTGCAGTCCGGCCTGTACAAGGTCGCGTATTCTCGTGAATATGGGCAGTTCGGCGGCCAACCCTACGCTGCCATAGTTGGCAACTACGAATTTGGTCCAGGACCGCAGGATATTAAATTGCTCCAGGATCTGGCCGCGGTTTCCGCCATGTCCCACGCCCCGTTCATTGCGGCTACCAGCCCAGAGATGTTCGGCATCGATGATTTTTCCAAGCTTCCGGATTTAAAAGATCTCAAATCAATATTTGAAGGCCCTCAATATGCCAGATGGCAGGCATTCAGGAATTCTGAAGATTCCCATTATGTGGGCCTTACCGTGCCGCATTTTCTTCTTCGCCTCCCCTATGGTCCGTCCTCCAACCCGACGAAAAGCTTCACCTACGAAGAAAGCGTCTCCGCGGGAAACGATCGTTTTCTGTGGGGCAATGCCGCCTTCGCCTTTGCCACCCGCCTGACCGAAAGTTTTGCCAACTACCGTTGGTGCGCCAATATCATCGGCCCGCAGGGAGGGGGAACGGTTGAAAACCTGGAGCTCTACCAGTACGAATCCATGGGCGCCATCCAGACCAAAATCCCAACCGAAATCGTCATCACCGACCGCAAGGAATTCGAACTGGCAGAAGAGGGATTCATCGCCCTGACCATGCGGAAAGGGAGCAACAACGCCGCATTCTTTTCTGCCCAGTCATGCCAGAAACCCAAAAATTTCGGCATCAGCAAGGAAGGCAAGGAAGCGGAACTCAACTACAAGCTCGGCACCCAACTCCCCTATATGTTCATCGTCAACCGCTTGGCGCATTATATCAAAGTCATCCAGCGGGAAAACATCGGTTCGTTCAAGGAACGGGGAGAACTTCAGGACGAACTGAACAAATGGATTGGTCAGTACGTTGTGGAGATGGACAACCCGACGGCGAGCACAAGAGCGAAAAAACCACTTCGTTCAGCCCAGATCACCGTGGAAGATGTTGAGGGCGACCCCGGTTGGTACCGGGTCTCAATGATGGTCAAACCCCATTTCAAGTATATGGGATCTTCCTTCACACTCTCTTTGGTGGGCAAACTCGATAAGTAAGCAGTAGCGACAGGTTCAGTCTCAAGAGGTCAATTGTCTCATATTATAAAAAAAGGAGAACCAGCAAATGGCAAACACAAGTTATTTAACATTGACCGGTGCCAAACAGTCTGACATTAAGGGCGATTGCGTTCAGGAAGCATACAAAGATTCAATTACAGTATACGCCGTCGACCATGAAGTGCATATTCCGCGCGACACGCATACTGGCCTGGCAACCGGTCAGCGTGTCCATGGACCCTTCTCGATCACCAAGCACAAAGACCTCTCTTCGCCCAAACTGTACCAGGCGCTGACCTCAGGCGAGCAGATCACCAAGTGGGAACTGAGTTATACCGCCATCGGCACCAGCGGCAACGAGTATATTTATGCCAAGGTGCAGCTTGAGAATGCTATTATTGTTTCGATTAAGTCGTATAAACCGATGACGTTCCTGAAGGAGAACGAACCGTATCACGACATGGAAGAGATCATGTTCACTTATGGCAAGATCACCTGGATCTCTCTTGACGAAAAAGGCTCGACGCTGGCCCAGACCGATGATGACTGGAAAAAGCCTAAAGCATAATCAGCTATGATTTCATGCCCTCTCCATGTATATGGAGAGGGCATTTTTTCCTGCATTGACAAACGCTTCCGTTTTATTCTCAATACGATTCAGTTTATGCAAATAATAAAAAAAGAGCGGCTGCTCGAACGGATACGCATCATGGAGGAAAATCCGGAAAGGCGCCTTGACGTCGATTCCGGAACCATCGTTAATTCTGTTCTTGAACACCTTGTCAGGGTGCTTAACACCAAAAAAGGTTCCGTTGAAATTGATCCGGAATTTGGTGTTCCTGATCTGACCAACATGTCAAGCGCCTTCTCCTCAGAGTCCATCCCGGAACTGGAAGCGGCCATAAAGAGTGTCATCGTTGCTTATGAACCTCGCCTCAAGGATGTTTCGGTTCATTTTCAGACACAGCAGGACGACCTGCTAGCGCTCCGGTTTTCCATATCCGCCAAACTGGTTACAGATGAAAAGGGGAAATCCATACTATTTGAAACCATCGTTGACTCTGACGGCCAGGTAAAAGTCACCGCATAGTTTGACCAGACAGGGGCAATCTCCATGTTTAACCGTTACTACCAGGAAGAGCTGACATTGTTGAAAGAGCTGGGCGCGGAGTTTTCCAAAGCCCATCCAGCCCTTGCCCCCATGTTGAGCGGTCAGACTTCGGACCCCGATGTCGAGCGGCTCCTTGAGGGCACCGCCTTTCTGACCGGGCTTGTCCGCCATAAGCTGGACGATGAATTTCCCGAGCTTCTGCATGGGGTTATGAACCTGCTGGCTCCCCATTACCTCCGACCGGTCCCTTCCTCCTCAATTCTGGTGTTTACCCCCCGTCCGACCCTGCGCGAACCACTGCTGGTCCCGGCCGGTACGGAGGTGGCTTCTGTTCCGGTTGACGGCACGTCGTGTGTGTTCAGAACCTGTTTCGATATCGAAGCCCTTCCCCTCAGGATCAATACTGCTGTCATGGAACAGCCGGCCGGTTTGCCCCCCAGGATAACCATCCATTTTGAACTTACCGGTATGCCGCTTTCCTCCTGGGGACAGAAACGGATCCGACTCTATCTTGCCGGGGGGATTCCCCAGGGGAGCGACCTCTATTACCAGTTGATGACCAACGTCGCCCGGGTGGAATTGCGCTCTCCGGGAGGCTCCCACTGCAGCCTGCCGGCATCGGCCATACAACCTGTCGGATTTGGTCAGGGTGATGCGCTGCTGCAGTACCCGTCACAGTCGTTTCCGGCGTACCGTCTCCTGCAGGAATATTTCATGCTTCCTGAGAAATTCCTTTTCGTGGATATAACGGGTATCGAGCGCTGGACCAACAGGGGGAGCGGGTCGGTCTTTTCGCTTTCGTTTCAACTGAAACAACAGCCAGCTTTTCCGATACCCATTAAACAGGATGCATTCCTCCTCTTTGCCACGCCAATCATCAATCTGTTCAGCCATGATGCGGAACCAATCCGCTATGATCATCGTAAAAGCCGTTATCTTGTCCGCCCATCAGGGACAAAACCGAAGGATTACCAGGTGATCACGGTTCAACAGGTTTCTGGTTTCATGCAGGGGACTTCGAAGGAAAAAGCCTATATCTCCTTCCAGCAATTTTCTCCCCAGTATGAGGCGCAGGCCGTTTACAACATAAGCATGGCCAAATCGGTTATTGATGACAGCCTCGAAACCTACATCTCGGTGGCCTATCCCGGTGTCGCAACCGCACCGGTCGAAGAAGTGCTGTCAATCAAGCTTCTCTGCACCAATGCCTCATTACCGGAGAACCTGGGCCTTGGCGACATCTGCCGCCATACCTCCACTTCTCCCGAGCTTTTGGAATTTCGCAATATTCGTCCTGCCACCATGAATATCCAACCACCACTTGGCGCCAACATCCTGTGGCGGCTGCTTTCCCATGCCTCGATAAACCTGCTCACCCTCGACCGTCCTGAAGCGCTCAAAACGCTCCTCGATCTTTACATCTTTACTGAAGGGCGTGACAAGGCCTCCATACTTGCCAACAAAAAGCGGGTCGCAGGAATAGAAAGTCTGGAGATAAACAGGGTCAACCGTCTGATGCAGGGCATCATGGCGCGCGGCATCGCCATCAACCTGAATCTAAAAAAGGATAATTTTGCAGGCATCGGTGATATGTATCTGTTCGGATCAGTGCTTGACCGTTTTCTGGGTTGGTACGCAACCATTAATTCCTTCACTTCCTTTTCCGTCAGAGAAGTGAACAGCGGAGAGACCTATACATGGCCAGCCAGAGGCGGGGAACATTTTCTGATTTAGAGAAGAGCCTCCTGAAGGAAGGACCTTCCTACTCCTTCTTTCAGGCCATCAGGCTCATTCGGCTTATCCTCAAGCAGCGGGAGGGGTGCGGCGTCCAGGACGCAGCTTCCATAGAAGGCCGTTTTCTGCGCATCCGTCCGGAACTTACGCTTGGATTTCCATCCGCGGATATTGCAAGCATCACCACAATGCCCCTGGAGGATGAGGAGTACCGCTTCATCATTAATACGACGTTCCTCGGTCTCTACGGCACGTCATCTCCGCTGCCGTCTTTCTATACCGAGGATCTCCTTTTCGAGGCGGCAGAGGATAAAAGTGTCACGCGCGATTTCATAGACATCGTCAATTCCTCGGTCTATTCGCTCTTTGTCAGCTCCTTACTGAAGTACAATCTCTTCCTGCAAGTATACGAAGAGCAAAACCGCGAGTATCTGGAGCGCATTTATTGCCTGATGGGAATGGGCAATACAGCATCCCAAACGCCTGCCGATGAAGAAGCGCGAAGATCGCTGCTGCGTTATGCCGGCATCATGAGTCAGCAACCGCGCTCCGCTCTCGGCTTGAAAACTCTGTTGAGCGATGCGCTGCAGGGCATCGCGGTACACATCCGACAATGTATTCCGCAAATGGTTTCCGTTCCTGTCGACCAGCGGACGTCCCTTGGAATAACGAACGCGACCTTGGGCGAGGATATGTATATAGGGAGTGAAATTGCTGACTGCATGGGGAAATTCAGCGTCATTATCGGGCCGGTGCCTCCCGAAAAGTTTTCGGCCTGTTTACCAGGGGGAGCAGTTTTGAACCGGGCTGTTTTTTTGGTGGACACCTACCTGAGTTCCCCCCTTGAGTACGATTTTGAGTTGCTTTTTGACCGTGCAGGCGTACCGGTTTGCAGCTTGGGAGAGCCCTCCGGCACTCTTTTGGGGGTCAACTGCTGGTTAGCCGCTGACGACGCGGACGGTTCTGTGACAACCCGGTTCGGGGCCAAAATGTCTGCTGCCTATCACCATATTAGTTCCAGGAGAAATTCATGATAAGTGTAGAAATAAAACCATTGCTTAAACGTCTCAACCCGTTTTGTACAAGGGCACTCGAAGGAGCTGCCGGATTATGTGTTTCCCGTTCGCATTACGAGGTGACCGTTGAGCACTTTGTCTCTCGTCTGCTCGATGAAATCGGCGCCGACTGGTATCTGATTCTCAAACAGTTCGGGATCAACAGTACAGCGCTTCGCAAAAACCTCGACCGGACCTTGGAAGAGATGCGTTCCGGCAATGCCGGGAAACCCGCTTTCTCGCCGCTGCTGCTGCAATGGATTCAGGATGCCTGGCTGCTGGCCTCGGTAAACCTTGGCGAAGGCAGCATCCGTTCAGGCTCGCTGTTATTGGCATTGCTGGCCAAGTCTTCGCTCTATTCGGGGGGCAACTACATCGACCTGTTGGAAGGGATCGGCCGGGAGGGGCTGGAAGGACAGTTCTTCAAGATTTTGGCCAACTCTATTGAGACCGCGGACACCGCCAGTTCAGGCCAAGCTGC